>JACMNZ010000261.1 GCA_014378285.1 Pseudopedobacter sp. | reverse complement strand
TTAATTTTAGAAAGTAGAGAATAATTTTATTGTATTGAGTTTTTGAAAATAGGATCTTAATTATTTAATGATAACATCGTTTCAATTATTGGAAAAAAAATATTTTTTTATGAAAATATTGATTTGGGCGTTTTAACACTTCGCTAGTTATCTTATATCACTTTTTCTATAAAAAAATGTCGTTTTAATCGTTAACGCAGAATAAAATACAACTTTCATGTCCTTACTTTAAATCTTTTTACCTTCATCAAACTTATATATTGATTTAATGAACATCCAAATATTATTAGATTTAGTAAAAAACAGAATCCCCTTTGGTAAATACAAAGATAGATTACTTTGTGATTTACCTGTATCTTATTTAGAATGGTTTGCATCAAAAGGTTTTCCTCCAGGTAAATTAGGTCAACAATTAGCAACGATCTATGAAATCAAATTAAACGTTTAGAAGATTTACTACAACCATTGAGAAAAGATTAATCTAAGTCTTTTTAAAAGTAAAATTTCTTTGGGAGAAATAGCTGAAAAAAGTAACAACACAAAATGTTAGTATATATGAAGGAGTTGGATACCACCCAAAATGATCTACAAAAAGTTTCATAAACACATAATTTAGCAGAAAGCAAATTAAAACAATCGTGAAATATCTAAAAAGCTGTACTCGTTTTAAAAGATAAGAACCTTCAAAAACTACAAAAGTATTTAGATAAAAGCCTATTGGGAATGTGATGCCAAATGCTACCAAAAATGAAAATATGTGTGAGCTTATGGCTAAATCAGGAAAAATATGTATAATTTGTTTCTTTATTATGATGTTTTCTGTAATGGAAAATATTGTGAAATTTAAAACTGCATTTCCACCGCCACAAACCGCGTATCTAAAAGTTTGATGAGGCATTATCTTTTTAAAGAGTGGATAAAAGGCATCTATCACTCCAAGAATAATCTTCTTTAAAAAATAATGCACTTTTCTAAACATTAAGGGCAAATATATATATGCTTTTAATATTCACATCAAATTTTTTTTATTAGAAAGGAGGCTCTTCCTCATCTGTATCCCAATTTTTAGGTTTTAGGGTAATACTTTCAAACTGTGATGACGGACCAAGACTTGAAAAAGGATCAGAAGCCATATTTTCCGATGCACTTATTCCACCAAAACCATCTTCCAAATCAACAAATTTTACGTACTTACCAATAAATCTTAATGGAACTGATCCAGTTTCACCATTTCTATGTTTGGCTATGATAACTTCACCTATACCAGCAGTTGGATTTCCGTTTTCATCTTGATCTAACCCATAATATTCTGGTCGGTATAAAAACAAAACCATATCCGCATCCTGCTCAATCGCCCCAGATTCCCTTAAATCGGATAACATTGGCTTTTTAGAGCCACCCGGACGGTTTTCAACAGCCCTACTTAACTGGGAAAGCGCAATTACGGGTACGTTTAATTCTTTAGCAACCTGTTTTAAAGCCCTAGAAATACTACTAATTTCTTGTTCACGGTTTCCACCTCCACCTTTTCCATCTGCTTTACCTTGCATTAATTGCAAATAATCAATAATGATCATTTGAATGTCGTATTGAGATTTTAGTCTTCTACATTTTGCTCTAAATTCAAATACGTTTAGCGCAGGGGTATCATCAATAATTAAAGGCGCTTCACTTAAACCGCCAATTTTAGAGGTCATTTTATGCCATTCCCAATCTTCTAATTGTCCTTTTCTAATTTTTTCTTGCTCAATTTCCGCTTCTCCAGAAATTAAACGATTGGTTAACTGTACAGAAGACATCTCTAAAGAAAAAACAACTACTGGCTTATTAAACTGAACCGCTGCATTTCTTGCACAGGTTAACACAAATGCTGTTTTTCCCATCGCCGGACGAGCTGCGATAATAATTAAGTCTGATTTTTGCCAGCCATTTGTTACTCTGTCTAAAGCCGTAAAACCTGATGGAACACCCGTTAAAGTATCCTCTTTTCCTCTCAAGGATTCCAACATTTTTAAAGACTCCTTTACAATATCATCCATTTTACGGGAATCCCTTCTCAAATTATTTTGAGCAATATCGAAAAGATTCTTC
>JACMNZ010000260.1 GCA_014378285.1 Pseudopedobacter sp. | reverse complement strand
GAGAGTAGGTCGGTGCCAGACCTTAACGCCCCCCTTCCCAATTGGAAGGGGGGCTTTTTTTGTCACGTCTCTTTAGTTCCGAAGCCTTTCCGGTATCTATTTTGACTCCAATATAAGAGGTGAAGCATTCTTTGAGGAATGCAGTCTCTTCTCTATTGCTAGAGGAAGTTCTGAGCTTATGAGCGAAGGCTTGAAACCGATCCTCCCGCTAGACAGAAGACTTTCGATACCTTCGTCCACAATACTGCCCAGAAATGGCGCTCAAAGTAATATAATTGGTTCAGCTTATTTTAAAATCTTCCCTTAGAAAATCATTTTAAGTAACAAAACAGTTAATATTTTCTTCATTTTTATTTATTACCTAAATTGGGAAATTAAAGAAATCTAAATAACTATATGAAAAGAAATTTACAGACCTTAAAACTAGTGGGATTATTTTCTCTAGCGGTTGCTGTATCTGCTTGTTCTGCTCAAAAAAAGAAGGAAGCGGAAAAAGCGAAGATGTCAGCATTGTCGGCAGCTAAGCCTGCTGCTCCTAAAAAAGAAGTGGGCATTAAACCTTACAAAGAGGTAATAACCGCTAAAGCAAAAACGGATGTTGGTTTATTCACCGTTCATAAGGTGGAGGATAAATATTACTATGAAATCCCTGATTCTTTATTTGGCAGAGAAATGTTAGCAGTAACACGTTATTCTAAAACGCCTGCCGCAGATGGAACTTATGGTGGCGAAGAATTAAACGAACAAGTTTGGGTTTGGGAAAAAAGAGGGACACAAGTAATGATCCGTGTACCATCTTATACAAATATCGCTGCAGAAGGAACGGATATGTATGAGTCTGTTAGAAACTCTAACCTATCTCCAATTTTAGCATCGTTTGATATCAAAGCAAAAGGTAAGGATTCAACTGCAGTTGTAATTGATGTAACAGATTTTTTTGCTAAAGATGTACAAGCTTTAGGTTTGCAACAAAACACAAAAACCCAATATAAAATCACAAGACTAGATGAGGCTCGTTCATACATAGACTCAATAAGGTCTTATCCAATTAATATTGAAGCAAGAACAATTAAAACCTATGTAGCCACAAGTCCTCCGGGAGACGGTTCTTTGGGTTCTGTCACTGTTGAGTTAAATACATCAATGGTGCTTTTACCAAAAGTGCCAATGGCGGCAAGATTAAACGACGATAGAGTAGGTTATTTTTCTCGCAGACAAACAGATTACGGAATTGATGCACAAAAAGCTACGGTTACTCGTTACATTGCCAGGTGGAAATTAGAGCCAAAAGATGAAGCCGCTTATGCAAGAGGCGAATTAGTAGAACCTAAAAAACAAATTGTTTATTATATAGACCCTGCAACTCCAAAAAAATGGAGACCTTATTTAATTGAAGGAGTAAAAGATTGGAACAAAGCTTTTGAGGCTGCAGGTTTTAAGAATGCAATTACTTGTTTAGAGCCACCAACAAATGATGCGGATTGGTCTCCAGAAGATGCTAGATATTCTGTAATCAGATATTTTGCTTCTAACATTTCAAACGCATATGGACCACATATTTCTGATCCACGTTCAGGAGAAATTATTGAATCTGATATTGGTTGGTACCATAATGTAATGAATTTGGTGAGAAATTGGTTTTTTGTACAAACGGCAGCTGTTAATCCTGCGGCTCGTATGCCTAAATTTAGTGATGAAGTTATGGGGCAATTAATCCGTTTTGTTTCTTCTCATGAAGTTGGACATACTTTAGGTTTGCCACATAATTTTGGTTCATCTGCTGCTTTTCCAGTGGATAGCTTACGCTCTGCTACATTTACTCAAAAAATGGGAGGTACAGCACCATCAATTATGGATTATGCCCGTTTCAATTATGTTGCTCAGCCTGAAGATAAAGGAGTAGAATTATATCCTGGGATTGGAATCTACGATAAATGGGCTATTAAATGGGGATACACTTATTTTCCTAATAAAACACAAGAAGAACAAGCTAAAATCTTAAATAAATGGACAATAGAAAGAGCTGGAAATCCGCTCTATTTTTACGGTGCACAAACAGGTAATCCAATTGATCCAAGATCGCAATCAGAAGATTTAGGTGATGATGCAATAAAAGCTTCCACTTACGGGATTGCAAATTTAAAACGTATTATTCCTAATATCCAAAAGTGGACTTACGAAGAAGGCAAACCTTATGATAATTTAGAAGAATTATACGGTGAAGTTTTAGGTCAGTTTAACCGTTACATGGGCCACGTTAGGGCAAGTATTGGTGGTATTTATGAAAACGATAAAACTTACGAACAAAGCGGAGCGGTTTATACCCATGTAGAAAAAGCAAAGCAAAAAGCAAGTGTTAAGTTTGTTGTTGATCAAGCATTTATGACTCCAAAGTGGATGTTTGTAAATGAGGAAACTGCAAAGTTTGATAATGCCGAATTATTAGAAAAATTAAGAAGAGTACAAGTTGGTGCTCTAAACGGCATTTTAGACTTTGCTAGATTGGCAAGAGTAATTGATAATTCTGCTAAAAACGGAAACAATGCTTATGCTATTGATGAGTTATTCTCAGATTTGCACAAAGGTATTTGGACAGAACTTTCTACGGGAGCAAATATCGATGTATATCGTAGGAATTTACAAAGAGCTTATATAGAACGCATGGAATACTTAATGACGCAAGATCAAAACGTTCCTCAAGGAATTCCAGCAGAATATGTTTCAAGATTTGTAGGTACCAGGATTAATGCTTCGCAATCTGATATTAGACCAATGGCTCGTTTAGAGTTAACAAACCTTCAATCTAATATTAAAAAAGCATTACCAAGGTATAGCAATACCATTATTAAAGCTCATTTAGTGGATGCCTTAGCAAGGATTGATTTGATTTTGAATCCAAAGAAATAGATTTTAATTAGTGAGTTTTAAAACCGGCATTGGCTTTATGCCAATGCCGGTTTTTTGTGTAGAATTATTTGGTCGTTTAAACACGCTATCCACTATAGTTTTTTTGCTATTTGCGTAAATAGTAAGCGCAAAAAAAGCTGCCGTTTCTATCGTTAACGATCTTATATAATGGAAATTGAAGTTTCGTCATGTTAAAGATAGGATACATCCCACTTGTAGGTTGCCATGTAAACGAGTTTTACTTATTTGCGAGGCCTCTCGTTCCTCAAGGTGACGAACAGATAAAACCCATTAATTAATAATCCCAATCCTCGGTTGGTATCCTAAAAAACAGAAAATGATTTTAAACAAGTTGGATTGATGAACCCTTTATTTACAAAATATCATTGTTAATTGCCGCGTTAGGGATTGAAACGATATCCTTTTTTTGTCATTCTGAGCGGAGTTGAAGAATAAGACAAAAAAAGATTAAGTGCAAAGCCCGTTAAAACGCCCAAATTATAAAACCCATCCTGTCAACTTGACACGCTGAACTTAATTGGAACAAGCATTGATGATAGCTCTTTCGTAAACATAAAATTTTAATAAGACATAAATATATCATGAAGGAAAAAGGAACGATTTCAATTCACACGGAGAATATTTTCCCAATCATCAAAAAGTTTTTATACTCTGATAACGAGATATTTTTAAGAGAACTTGTTTCTAACGCTGCCGATGCAACCCAAAAAATTAAGCGTTTGGCGGGTTTAGGTCAATATAATGGTGAGTTGGGCGAATTAGAAGTGAACGTATCTTTTGATAAGGATAAAAAAACCATTACTATTTCTGACAATGGTTTGGGGATGACTGCCGAAGAGATTAAAAAATATATTAACCAGATTGCTTTCTCAGGAGCGACAGAATTTGTAGAGAAATTTAAGGACGCTAAGGATGCCAATGAGATTATTGGAAAATTCGGTTTAGGTTTTTACTCTGCTTTTATGGTTTCTGATCATGTAGAGATTCAAACACTTTCTTACCAAGACGGTGCAGAGTCAGCTGCTTGGATCTGTGATGGAAGCACAGAATTTGAGATTAAAGAAGGAACTAAGAAAACCCGTGGAACTGATGTGATTTTGCATGTTAACAGCGAATCGGAAGAGTTTTTAGACCAACATAAATTACAACAGATTTTAGATAAATACTTCAAGTTTTTAACTGTAAAATTAGTTTTCGGTACCACAACCGATAGCGTTGATGACGGTGAAGACGCCGAAGGTAAAAAACAATACAAATCTGTTGAAGTACCAAATGTAATTAATGGAGCAAAACCAATTTGGACACAATCTCCATCAGAATTAACGGATGAAGATTATATCAAATTCTACAAAGAACTTTATCCTTTCCAAGAGGATCCATTGTTCTGGATTCATTTAAACGTAGATTATCCTTTCAATTTAACCGGAGTTTTATATTTTCCTAAGTTGAAAAACGATGTAGAAATCCAAAGAAACAAAATCAAATTATTTAGTCGCCAGGTATTTATTACCGATGAAGTAAAAGACATTGTTCCTGAGTTTTTGATGTTGTTACATGGAGTAATTGATTCTCCGGATATTCCGTTGAACGTTTCAAGAAGTTTCTTGCAGGCGGATAGTAACGTGAAGAAAATTAACAGTTACATCACTAAAAAAGTGGCTGAAAAATTAGGCGAACTCTTCAAAAAAGATAGAGCTGCTTACGAAACCAAATGGAGCGATATCGGCTTGTTTGTGAAATACGGAATGATTAGCGAAGAGAAATTCTATGATAAAGCCAAAGATTTCGCTTTGTTTACCAATACCGAAAAGAAAAACTTTACCATGGATGAGTATCGTGATAAAGTAAAAGCTATCCAAACGGATAAAGACGGTAATGTAATTTATTTATATACCGTTGATCCTGCAAAACAAGATGGTTTTATCCAATCTGCAACCAGAAAAGGTTACGATGTTTTATTAATGGATACTCAAATAGATTCGCATTTTGTGAGCCAGATGGAGCAGAAATTGGAAAAAACACAATTGAAACGTGTAGATTCTAGCACCGCTGATAAACTGATTGACAAAGGCGAGAAAATGGAACACGTTTTAAGCGAAGACCAAACCAAACAGATTAAAGAAATCTTTGAAAAGGCGATTAACAAACCTGCCTACCAGGTAGAAGTTGAAGCTTTGAATCCGGATGAATTGCCTGTGACGGTTACGATGGACGAGTTTATGCGTAGAATGAAAGACATGGCTGCAATGGGCGGTGGAATGAGTTTCTACGGAAATATGCCGGATAGCTATAAAGTTGCCATCAACGGAAACCATAAGATTGTAAACAAAATTTTGGCT
>JACMNZ010000036.1 GCA_014378285.1 Pseudopedobacter sp. | reverse complement strand
TCTTTTTCATTCCAATCCTTAAGAAAAGAAGAGATGCCCAGTGAGATATACTTACGAACTCTGTTTTTTGTAACCCTTAACATAATGGGATGTTCGCCATTTGAAAGAGTTTTAGACTTGTAAAGATAAGCCTTAATTGTTGTATATTCTGTTGCCATAAGCTATGCTGGTTTACACATTGGTTTACACAAACCTTAGATAACAAAGATAAACAAACCAATAACAAAACACAATATAATCACATAAATAATTGATATATAGTTATTTATGCGCTAATTAGATAACAACAAATAGTAACAATTAACAGTAAAACCATGCCTTACAAGCAGGGGGTCACTGGTTCGAACCCAGTATCTCCCACGGATAGAAGCCTTACAGAAATGTGAGGCTTTTTTGTTTTAAAAACGGGTATTATTTAAATTATTCCAAAAATAAATAGCTCTATAAAATTACTTGACGCCCTTACAAACCAATTTCTCTTTTAAATTGATTTGATGATGTAAACCGGTGAGTAAACTTGTGATATGCACAGTAGAATCTTGATGAGAGTTTAGCATGAAATCTTCGATGTACTTCCCAGTGCGGTAACAAGAGGTTTCTGCCTTATACCTAAAATCTTTATTTACAAAATTACCATTCAGCTTTAAGGTATCTTTAGAAAGTATATAATTCCCTTTTGCATATTCATTCCACTCTTTAGCATCGTAGCAAGAACCGCCTTGTAGGTTTACTTTAGAAAAAGAATGGATAGTTAAATAAAAGGAGTCGCAGGTGAAAGTAAAACGGTGCCGTTGGTAAGCAACCAATTGTTCTTTGTTTTCAACCGTGTCCTCTGTCCATTTCCCTTGTAAAAAATCAACTCCTTGTGATGGAGGTTTTGGATTAAAACTGCATCCACCTGTTAAAATGTAAATACAGATTATAAATATAAATAACGGGAATTTTAATTTCATGCTTTAAGGATTTGAGAATATTTGATTCTCTAAAATAATTGACAAATTTAGAACGATTTTAGACCTTTTGGTTTAAAATATTAAAAGGCTTTTAAGTTTAGTTTTGTTTTATGAGCATGAAGACTCTTTTTTATTCATGAATCCGTAGTCATCGCTTTGCTAAATACTAGGGACAGAATAAGTTCTTTGTGGTAAAAAACCAAAATACTAGGCTAAAATCTCCTTAATATCATCCGCAGAAAGCGATTTAATAAAACTTTCTTCTGTAGTTATTAAACTTTTAGCAACCCTTAGTTTT
The DNA here is from genome assembly GCA_014378285.1 of Pseudopedobacter sp. Lineage (GTDB taxonomy): Bacteria > Bacteroidota > Bacteroidia > Sphingobacteriales > Sphingobacteriaceae > Pseudopedobacter. The sequence goes on along the minus strand of JACMNZ010000036.1, from coordinate 7,606 downwards.
TTATTTTGAAGCGCTAAAATCTTCTCCTCAACCGTATCTTTTGTGATAAATTTATAGATAAATACATTTTTTGTTTGTCCGATACGGTGTGTTCTATCAATCGCTTGTTGCTCTACCGCAGGATTCCACCATGGGTCTAAGATAAAAACATAATCTGCCTCTGTAAGGTTTAACCCTACACCTCCAGCTTTTATCGAAATCAAGAAAATTTGAATTTCTTTTTCATTCTTAAATTCTTCTACCACTTTTCCTCTATTTGTGGTAGAGCCATCCAAATAAGAATACTTGATGTTATTGTCGTCAAGATGCTTGCGGTATAGATCTAACTGTTTAACAAATTGAGAGAAAATCAACACTTTATGTCCCGCTTCAACCACACTTTCCAGTTTATGGATTACATCTTCAAATTTTCCAGAATCACCTTTATATTCTTGATCAACCATGTACGGATGGTTGGCAATTTGGCGTAATTTGGTTAAGCCTTGCAACATTTGGATAGGCGATTGTTTGTATTCACCAGTTTCTAGTCCCTTCAAAAGTTCGTTACGGTATTCTGATTTTACTTTCTCGTAAACATCGGCTTGAGCCTCCGTCATTTTGCTATAAAATAAATTTTCTGTCTTTGGAGGAAGCTCTGTCGCTACCTGCTCTTTGGTACGCCTCATCACAAAAGGCTTGATTAAAACCTGTAATTTTTGCGCCTTCTCATCGTCTTTTTTCTTTTCAATGGGTTGCACAAAATCGGTTTGAAAGAAAGCTTGTGTGCCTAACAAACCTGGATTAATGAACGACATTTGCGTCCACAGATCATTAACGGTATTTTCTACTGGCGTACCAGATAAAATCAATTTATGTTTAGACTTTAGCTGCTTAACCGCTTTAAAAGACTTGGAAGAAGGGTTTTTTATATTCTGGCTTTCATCTAAAATAATGTAATGGAAATACATTTCGCTCAGTAAATCTGCATCTACCCTCGTAATTCCATAAGTGGTAATCACTACATCATAAGCCTCAAAAATATTAATGTCTTTATCTCTAAATGTACCAGTATGGGTGTAAATTTTGAGATTGGGCGTAAACGTTTGTGCCTCGTTTATCCAATTGTAAATTAAAGAGGTAGGCATCACAATTAAAGAAGTGGTGTGGATGCCTTGCTCTTGTTGTTCTTCTTTGCACTTTTGCAAAAGAGCCAATGTTTGTATTGTTTTCCCCAAGCCCATATCATCGGCCAAGCAACCGCCAAAACTATAACGTTGTAAGAAATGAAACCAATCATAACCGGCTTTTTGGTAAGGGCGTAAAGTTCCTTTAAAATGAACAGGGGAAGGGATCTCATCAATATCATCGAAATCTGAAAGTTTTTGTAACTTTCTATCCATGGTAATGGTAGCCAAATCGCTATTGGCAAAATCATATACCAAACCAACGTGAAGCTTCTTTAAACGAAGTTGATCATCTCCCTCAGAAAAACTCAACAAATTACCATATTGTGAAAACCATTTTTCTGGAATGATGGCAATCTCGCCGTTAGGCAATGTAAATTCTCTTTTTTTATTTAGGATATGATTTTTAAGTTGAATGAAAGGAATTTTATAGATTCCAAATTGTACCATTGCCTCTATATCAAACCAATCGTTTTTCTCGCTGATTTCTAAATCAATTTTACTGTTACCAATGATGTATTTTTTTGCACTGATATCTTGCTCAAAACTGAAACCTTTTTCAACTAAATCATCATGATGCTCGCTAATAAAATCGAAAATAGAGAAAGATTTATCAACCTCATCTAAATTATTAGCGACTTCTAAATGTACAAATAGGCTGCTATTGCTCTCTAACCCCATTTCTAACAATTCGTCCAATTTTTTCTTTTCCCAATTTAAAGATCTACGAATTCGATGAAAAAAATAATCATCGCCATCTTTTTCCATCCTTACGGTGACGGCTAAATCGCCACCGGCAGGAAAAGTATAATTACCATATTTGAAGAAAAGTTGCAACTCAGAAATCCCTCCACTTACATAAACCACTTTTAAAATAGGCTGAGCAATATGTTTTTCTGTATGGATAGTAAAACCTTCTGCATAAACATGATATTTTTCTATCAAAGGAGAAACAAATTTCAAAAAATAAGCCGCCTCTGATGATTTGGGAATAGAAATATATCTTTTATTGAGGAAGGGCTGTAATTTTTTACCTTCTAAATCTTGCTCAAAATCATATAGAATATCATCTAACAATAAATAAGCTGGATAATTTAAAATAACCTGGGCGTCTTTAAACATAAAATCGATGCGGTTATCTAAATATTTTATAGTGGGGAAATACCTGGTTTCGGTTTCGTTTCTTCTAAAATGAAAAAGAACTGTTGCAGGCTCTTCTGCAAAGTGGATGCGTTTTTCTACTGGCCATCCCTCTTTACTCATTACGTAAAGCTCTTTTCCTTTAATTAACTTTATAGCTTCGGCAAGCTTCTTTTCAATTTTTGGGCGAACTAGACTATAAGATTTTTCGTCCCAATTTTTTGTAAAAAACTCGGTTGCCCTTATGGTTTTTTTAAAATGTTTTTTGATGATGTGATCCTGCTCTACTTCTTCTAAAAGTTTAATGAGCTTTAAATCTGTAGCATCCATAAAATTATGAAACTCGCTTGCAGTACTTGTAAATAAGCGTTGGTAAGTCAAAGAAAAATCATTATCAGTATTTAACTGAACAATATGCGGTTCGATTAAATATCCAAGGTATTCATGCTTTGCTAAAGAATAAACCAGTTTACAGGGTTTATCAGTTCCAACTCGTATCATTCAAAAAGAAAAAAATTTTATGAATTTAGAGAGGTATGAGGTAGAAAAAATTTAAAAATAGTAAGAGAATTTGATAAAAGGAAATAAAACGAGATAAAAATTTCTTTTTAGGCATAATAGGGGCTTATTTATTGTTCAATTAATAGTTTAGAGCCTCTTTTTATAAGAAATCATTAAAAAAACAAGCCGCGAATATTTTTTTCGATTTTAGGGATTAAAATATATTGTGATAAGTATGCTTAATGCACCTTCATTTCTTCATATTTCATTTTTCTAACCATTAAGGCATGAAGAAATTTGAGTAATAATTATCTGTGAAATAAATTAAAGTGCGCTATTTTTTTGTTAAAATATTTCAAATCCTAAGCGTCAGCAAATCATGTTATAAAAGTTAAAATAAATACTTATCATAATACATTTCATTTCAATAAGTATATTTCTATTTTTGATGCTCATTAATTTAATATAAAAGAATGAACAATTGGTTTAAAAGGAATGGTATCCATTTGGGTATGATCGTGTTTTTTGTGGTTTTATGCTTTGTGTACTTTACGCCAGCGTTTCAGGGTAAAGTTTTAATGCAAGGCGATGTGCAAAAGGCTGCCGCAACCCAAAGTGAAATCATGAAGTTTAGGGCTGAGGATGGTAAAGGGCCATTATGGACCAACAGTATGTTTGGTGGGATGCCGACTTATCAAATCTGGTTAAAATATCCCAAAAATATCACTACACATGTTATTGATGTAATAAACGCGTCTTTTCCAAATCCTGTAAACACGGTTTTAATTTACTTGTTGGCTACTTATTTTCTATTGATTGTATTAGGAATGAGCCCTTGGCTTGCCGCAGTGGGTGCTATTGCTTTTGGTTTTTCATCCTATAATTTCATTTTTTTAGAGGCCGGCCATAGTAATCAGGCAATGGCAATAGCATTTTTCCCTGCTATTTTAGGAGGGGTAATTCTAACTTTACGAGGCAAATATTGGTTAGGAACGGCGCTTACTGCATTTTTTGTGGCGATGGAAATAAGGACAAACCATATCCAAATGACTTATTATTTGTTTATTGCCCTAATAATTTTAATGGGTATTGAGCTTTATCATTCTTATAAAGACAAGACCTTACCCGCTTATTGGAAATCATTAGGTTTTTTAGTTGCAGCAGCTTTTTTAGGAATAGCCGTTAATTCAGGCTCGTTATGGACAACGTACGAGTATGGAGAATATTCTACTCGTGGAAAATCAAATATCACAACAGATAGCGCACAACCAAATAATGGTTTAGATAAGGATTATGCTTTTCAATGGAGCCAGGGCGTAGGGGAAACCATGACTTTGTTAATTCCTAATGCTTACGGTGGCGCATCTCAACCAACTTTAGACGGTAAATCTGATGTTGCCAAAGTCATTATTGCAAAAGGTGCAGATGTACAACAAGCAACTGGTTTTGCACAACAAATGCCTGTTTACTGGGGCCCAAAACCTTTCACTTCTGGGCCTTGGTATTTTGGTGCTTTTGTGTTATTCCTCTTTATTTTTGGCTTATTTATAATTAAAGGAAGATTAAAATGGTTTTTGGTTAGTGCTACCGTATTAAGTATTTTATTGGCCTTTGGTAAAAACTTTTCTCTATTATCAGATTTGTTTTTCAATTACGTACCGCTTTACAACAAGTTTAGATCGGTAGAATTTAACTTGGTAATTGCCAGCTTATGTGTTCCAATTTTAGCCTGCTTGGCAATTTTTGAAGCTACAAAACCTACCGTAGATGTTAAAGAGGTAATTAAAAAATTGAAGACTAGTGCTTATATAGTTTTAGGAATTTTGGTGGTTTTAATTGCTTTACCTACTTTATTATTCTCTTTTAAAGCAGATAACCATCAAGACTTTTTAAATCAATTAAATCAGGTTGCCGGTGGCGATGCTAGTTTTGGTTCTGCAATTTCAAAAGCATTGATTGATGATCGTATCTCTCTTTTTAGAACTGATGCTTTTAGATCCTTCATATTTATTGTTTTAGGAATTGGTGCTTTATGGGCGCTTATCAATAAAAAAATCAATAAGCCTTTAGGATTGATAATTATTGGCGTAATTATATTGGTAGATTTATGGTCGGTAGATAAGCGTTATTTAAATGATGAAAAGTTTGTCTCTAAATCAATTATGAACCAACAAGCGCAGAAACGCCCCGTTGATGAATTTATATTAAGAGATACCGACCCCAATTATAGGGTTTTTGACGTTACTATTCCAACTTTTCAAAGTGCAGAAGCCACGGCTTTTCATAAAACTATTGGAGGTTACCATGCGGCAAAATTAAAACGTTTTCAAGAAGTTATCGATAAACAATTTACCGGCAGCACCAACCAAGATGTTTTGGATATGCTGAATACCAAATATTTTATTACTACAGGTAAAGATGGGCAATCTGCTTCAATGCAAGCTAATTCTACAGCTTGTGGCCATGCTTGGTTTGTGCAAAGCGTACAATATGCTAAAAATAACGACCAAGAAATGCAAGGAATTAGTTCTTTTGACCCTAAAAAAGAAGCTATCGTTAACCGTGAATTTGAGCCTTTGCTAAAAGATAAAAATGTAGGTGTACCAAGTAATGGAATAATTAAGTTAACAAGCTATCATCCAGACTTACTTAAATATGAGTATAGTATTGATAAAGCAGCTGTTGCTGTGTTTTCTGAGATTTGGTATCCTAAGGGATGGAAGATGTATGTTGACGGCGAAGAAATGCCCTATTTTAGAGCAAATTATTTGCTAAGGGCAGCGGTTTTACCTAGCGGAAATCATAAAATTGAATGGAAATTTGAACCCCGTTCATATTTTTTTGGAGAAAATATTTCATTAATTGGATCTATTCTTTTATCTTTAATTCTAGCTTACGCACTCTATCGCGAATTAGCTACTAAGCGACCAGCTTAAACTAACCTTTATAAAGGAAAATCCCGATTCAAAAAGATCGGGATTTTCTGCGTTTAAAGAGGTTTTAAAAGTAGTTTTTGATGTTTTTCATCATGTCCTAAAAATCAGATTAGAGAGGCTTTTTCACGCGATTTATATCTTGTTTAAACATCTAGTTTTTAGGCTTTTTTAAGCTAATTATCATACAAAAGCACTAAATCCAGTTATCTCACTACCCACAATTAAAGAATTTATTTTTCTGGTTCCTTCATAAGATAAATAGCTTCTGCATCTATATTTAAAAAAACCTTAACTTATTTTTAATAATCTATTTGAAGCTTTAATAAACTTGAGATCGTATCTTCATAAATACTTAATATCATGAGAAATCTATCCTTTAAATCGAAGACTGTCAATCCAAATAATCTTTCTGCCTGTTTTTTTATAAGTTTATTAATTCTTTTTATAGGAATTGGTTGCAAAAAAGAAAAAGGCATAAATGCGCTTCCCAGTGCTACTCAAGAGGGTAAAAATACTTTTGGTTGCTTATTAAACGGTAAAGCATTTGTACCTAAAGGTATCTCGCCTTTATTTAACCCTGATGGAGCAAGAATTTTAAAAAGCACTTATAGCTATGTAGGTAATTCTACCCCTAAATATTATTTTCTTAGTATATCTGCCCTTAGAAAGGGCTCTGGAAATGTTTCTGAATACGTTCAGCTGTATATATTTAATGATTTTCCAATTATAGCTGGAAAAACGTATGAGCTGAAAAGAAGTAAAATTGACAACAGAGCTGAAGGGAACTATTTATATGCTAATGTAGTCAGCGAAAATAGTTACGACACTCAAAATCAAGATTATATAGGTCAAATATCAATCTCAAAGATAGATGAGGTTAATCAATTTGTGTCTGGAACCTTTAGTTTTGATGCAGTAAATAATAAGGGAGAAAAAATTGAAATAAGAGAAGGACGTTTCGATGTCAAATATGTAAGATAAGTTTAAATTATCAACAATATTTATGGAAACACTCTAAATTAAGAATATTCGATTTTTTAAACAAAAGCACTAAATCCAGTTATCGCTCTGCCTACAATTAAAGAATTTATTTCTTTGGTTCCTTCGTAAGAATAAATGGCTTCTGCATCGGCAACAAAACGGGCAACATCGTATTCTAAAAGGATACCGTTACCACCCATTACTTCTCTTGCTTTACTTACCACATCTCTAGTTCTTAAACTGCAAAACACTTTTGCCAAAGAAGCGTGTTCATCGGTCAGTTTGTCTTCATCTTGCAATTTAGAAAGTTGGAAAACCATGGTTTGCATAGCCGTTAAATTAGAAAGCATTTCCACCAAATGGTTTTGTATCAACTGAAATGATGCAATGGGTTTACCAAACTGTTTTCTTTCCCTAGTATATTTTAAAGCACTTTCATAAGCTCCTCTTGCAACACCAACAGCCATCCAAGCAACTCCCGCTCTTGTCATTTGTAAAACCTTGGCAGTATCTTTAAAAGAATCGCATTTTTGCAAACGGTTTTCTTCGCTAACCTCACAATTGGTTAAGGTAATTAAACCGTTTTGTACAATACGCAAAGCCATTTTACCCTGCATTTTCTCAACTACAAAACCTGGTGTATTTTTTTCAATTACAAACCCTTTCACTTGGTTATCTGCTAAATCTCTTGCCCAAATGATATTTACATCGGCAAAAGTAGAATTGCCTATCCATTTCTTTTGACCGTTTAAAACCCATTTATCGCCAATCCTTTTTGCAGTTGTGGTTAATCCTCCGGCAACAGCTGATCCAACTTCAGGTTCGGTCAGTCCAAAAGAACCAATCAATTCCATTCTTTGCATTTTTGGTAGCCAACGTTGCTTT
>JACMNZ010000259.1 GCA_014378285.1 Pseudopedobacter sp. | reverse complement strand
TAGCCAGAAAAATCTGATAATAAATAAGCCGCTAGGTTTGCCAATTCTTGATGATCGCCCACTCTTTTTAGTGGCACACGATTTTTGAAATCGAATTTTTCGGCCATTTCTCCTGGTAATAATCTATCCCAAGCGCCTTTTGTAGGAAAAGGTCCTGGTGCAATAGCATTACATCGTATTTGATAATGTCCCCATTCTGCGGCTAATGATCTTGTCATGGCAATTACACCTCCTTTTGCACAAGCAGATGGCACTACGTAGCCAGAGCCTGTAAACGCATAAGTGGTAACTATATTTAAAATACTTGCCGGTTGTTTTTCTTTTATCCAATGTTTACCAAAAGCCAAAGTGCAATTAACGGTTCCTTTTAAAACGATATCTATAATGGTACTGAAAGCATTTGCAGAAAGTCGTTCTGTGGGAGATATGAAATTACCTGCCGCATTATTTAACAAACCATCTACACTTTTAAATCTTTCTAAAGTTTGTTTTAAAACGTTTTCAACTTGGTCTGCATCACGTACATCGCAAGCAACAGCCAAAACTTTTCCACCTGTTTTTTCTTCTAGTTCGGTAGCGGTTTTCTGCAAAACATCTAGCTTACGGGATGTGATTACCACGTTTGCACCTAATTCTAACAAATAAGTACTCATTGCTTTCCCTAAGCCTGTTCCGCCACCAGTAACTACGTAAGTTTTATCTTTTAGGGCATTATCCCTCAACATTGGTTGATTGTACATGATTATTTTTTATAGTTAATGATTGGTCGTTTTGATTTTCAAAATCGATTGAAAATATACGAATATTAAAATTAATAGTCTGTTTGTTTTTAATGATAGCGTTTTGATACATTCAAAAATTAGAACTTTATAAGTTTTTGCGTTAACGATAGGAGGGATATCCTTTTTTTCTTTTTTCAGAAAAAAAGATTTACTGTATAGCGTGTTAAAACGCCCAAAGAAAGTTTTTATCGATTTAAAATGTTAAACTATCTATTATGAAGACTTACAAAGTTTCTAAAACTTTGTAAGTCTGATTTTTCATTTAACCTCCTCAAAATCATTTATATAAAATAATAGCATGGAAATTATATCATCTATTGTTTAATTCACTCTCATTTAAAAAAATATCAAATTAATAGAGCAACAAGCCCTGTCCAGCCGGTTTGATGGCTTGCACCTAACCCTTTACCAGTATCTCCGTTAAAGTATTCGTGAAAAACAATATAATCTTTAAAATGAGGGTCTTCTTGTAGTTTTTTATTATCACCAAAAACTGCTCTTTTACCGTTTTCATCTTTTAAAAATATAGAAGTTAAACGTTTTGCTACTTCGTTTGCAGCATCTTTGATTGTAGAATAATTTCCAGAATTTGTGGGTGTTTCTATTTTAAAATCATCGCCATAATAATCATAGAAACGATACATAGAATCTATCAATAAATAGTTTACGGGCATCCAAATTGGACCTCTCCAATTGCTGTTTCCACCAAACATGCCGGTATCGCTTTCTGCCGCAGTATATTTAACTGTAAAATTTTCTTCACCTACCTTAATTTTAAAAGGATTTTCTTCATAGATTTTAGAAATAGAACGTATGCCATAATCAGAGAAAAACTCGTTTTCATCTAGCATCCTACGCAATAAACACTTCATTCTATGTCCGCGTAATAAACTTAACAACTGTAAATTTCCATTCCCATTTTGTCCAATCCAATTGCTTACTAATGCCGCTAAATCTGGTCTTTGTTCTGTAAACCATTGAATGTGTGAAACTAAACCGGGTAATTTCTCCCAATTTTTTTCTTCGATCACCTCTACAGCAATTAAGGGGAGCAAGCCAACTAATGTTCTTAGTCTTAAACGTTCCCATCCACCATCTTCGGTATGCAACATATCATAATAAAAACCGTCTTCTTCGTCCCATAGTCCAGCTCCTTCTGTATTATTCATGTTTGCCATTGCACCAGCTATGTAAAAGAAATGCTCTGAGAATTTTATGGACATATCTTCATAAACAGGATGCACATAAGAAATTTCCATAGCAATCCGCATCATGCTAAGCGCATACATGGCCATCCAACTTGTACCATCAGATTGTTCTAAAATGCCGCCGCCGGGCATAGGTTTGCTGCGATCAAAAACTCCAATATTATCTAAACCTAAAAATCCGCCTTCAAAAATATTGTTGCCTTCGGTATCTTTTCTGTTAACCCACCAATTAAAATTGAGGATAAGCTTATGGAAAACTTTTTGCAAAAATTCGATATCGCCTTTACCCGTTTGGTTTTTTTCCATTTGATAAATTTTCCAAGCGGCAAGGGAATGTACTGGCGGATTTACATCACTAAAATTCCATTCATAAGCGGGTAACTGCCCATTTGGGTGCATGTACCTTTCCATAATGAGCAATAAAACTTGGTCTTTGGCAAACTGAACATCAATACTTGCTAGCGGGATACAATGAAAAGCTAGATCCCAGGAGGCAAACCAAGGATATTCCCAATTATCGGGCATAGAAATAATATCTGCAGCCATTACATGTTTCCAATCAGAATTTCTGCCTTTTTGATGATTTTCTGGTGGGGTAGGTTTACCCTTATCTCCTTCTAACCAATTTTTAACGTAATAAAAATAATACTGTTTGCTCCACAACATCCCAGCCCAAGCTTGGCGTTGCACCAATTTTTCATCCTCGTTTTTATTGCCATGTTTTTCGTTATAAAATTCATCGGCGAAAGCCAATTGTTGTTTATAAATTTTATCGAAATCTTTAAAAGGAGCATCTGTTTTTTTATC
>JACMNZ010000258.1 GCA_014378285.1 Pseudopedobacter sp. | reverse complement strand
GAAAAAACCACCTTTAAAACTAATTTAAAGTGGTTTAATGTACCCGGATCCGGAATCGAACCGGCACAGTTTCCTATTTCTGTCTCCTTCCTTAAAAAAAATAAATCCATTCATCAAAAAACACAAAAAAGTTTTTTAATTATTTCAATTATTGAAATTAATCTTAAATAATGAAATAATTAAATTTAGGTAATGGTTGTACTTATTAAAAAGACACTTTCGAATTTTGTATTGAAACATCCAACAGCAGCTGAAACATTAAACAAATGTTACGGAATAGTAAAAAATGCAGATTGATGGAAATTGGCAGATATTAAAAAAGTATGGAACAATGCTGACTATGTAGGAAATGATAGGTATGTTTTTAACATTAAAGGTAATGCAATTAGATTGGTTGCTATGGTTTTCTTTGATAAGCGAACTTTATACATCCGTTTTATAGGCACACATAGCGAGTATAATAAAATTGACTGTTCAACTATTTAAAATTAAAGGTTATGATTAATAAAATCAGGAATGAAGCACAATACAATCAAGTAATGTTGATGATTGAAGGTTTCCTAAAAAAAGCAACATCTGGAGGAGGTTTTAGCTCATTACCAGAAAATGATGCAAACGAACTTTCACAACTTAGCTTGCTAGCGGAGCAATACGAGGATACTGATTTAAAAGTTATGCCTTTGCCTGTTACAATTAACTTGGTAGTGCAGGCCAAAATTAAGGAAATGAACCTAACACAGTCCAAACTTGCTGAAATACTTGGGCTTGGTACCTCAAAATTATCCCAAATTCTAAATGGAAAACGTGAACCGGATGTGCCTTTTTTAAAAGCAGTACACAGTAAACTCGGTATTAGTGGAGATTTTCTTTTAGAAAGCGTTTAAATTCAAATGTTAAAATTTCATTAGAACTAAAAATAGAATAATTGAAAAAAAAATCTTAGGTTAGTTTAACATTTAGGGATCAATTCAATTTATAATAAGACACCGTCAGAATTAGGCTTATTTTTACTTGGAATATTAGGTTCATCTAAACTTTCTTTCAAATCTCTTTCTATAGTAATACTAAGAGCTGTCATTGGAACATCTTCCAAACGATTTTCAAAAGGATCTTCTGTACGTTCGCCAATTAAATCTAAGGCTAAAAACACAAAAGAAATTGCTACAGAAATTGGTATCATAGCTAAGTGTAAATCACCTACAAAAGCAAACGGAAGCAAAGAGGCATGAATAAAAACAAAAACCCTAGAAAAATAGCTGTATTGCCTAAGAAGAGGTGTGTTTTTAATCCTTTCACACATTCCTTGAATGTTATTAAACTCAATCAAGGTTTCTTCTAATCTAATCAGATGATAATCTGATATCCATCCTTTTTCAAAAGCAGATTTTAAATCATCGCCTTGATTGTCTAACAAATAATTTGGTGGATTAACTTTATGATAAAAATTAACATATTCATCATTATTAAGGTGTTTTTTTATCTCAAGATATTGGTTTTCTTCTTCAAATAATTCGGTTTCTTTCGTTTCAAAGCCGCTCGGTTTACGTAGATATACACGTAATGCGTTTACGAAACCAATATGTCTGGAAATTAACTTTATTTTTAATTCTTTAATTTCTGCCTGCTCTTCTGGATTATTGTTTCTTATTAGCATACGCACTTCACGCTCCCAAACCCTGCTATAATTTACCAATAATCCCCATATTTTCCGGGCTTCCCACCATCTATCATAAGCACTATTGTTTTTAAAGCCTAAAAATATTGCTATGGCGGTACTTAATGCCGTTATGGTATTAAACGGAATGCTAAGGCTAAATATGCGGTAATAATCATGAAGTAAAAATACGGCAATAGCCAATAAGGTGTAATATAATAGACTTCTCCAAGTATAAAAGAGAATCAGTTTTGGTTTAAGATTTCTATCTACTAACATTATGATTTTTTGATTTTTATTCTAAATATCAACATCTATACCTTAATTAAGTTTACATAAGTAATCTGTGCTGATAACATTGATTTTTTACTCTTTTTAACAAATCTAATTTATCATTTTAACTACCTAAAACTAGTTTACGTAATTTTTGCTTCATCCCCACAAAACTCAAATGTTAAAAAATATTTTGCGCCTCTCTTATAAATAGCAATTTGCTCTTAGATAAAACACATTATATTTCTATCTGTACAAGGTGTGGAGAAAAGCAAAATTATACTCACCATAAAGTAGAAAAACTAATTGTACAATAAAATTCCATGTTCATTTTTACTCCACCCCTATT
>JACMNZ010000257.1 GCA_014378285.1 Pseudopedobacter sp. | reverse complement strand
CTATTGATAGTGAGAAAACCGTTTTAGAAGCTATAAATACCATGAAGGCTTTATATATTTCTCAAAAACCGGTAACACAAAAAGGGTTGGTAGTTGGGCGTGTTACAGAAAGTGATATTTTAACTGCTTTATTAGAAAATCCTTCTATCAAATCTTTAAAAGTTGCCACTATCCAAACAGCTTCTTTTCCGTTTGTAGATTTAAATACATCAATTGATAAAATTTCTGGATTGATAAATAAAGAAAACTCTGCTGTTTTGGTAGAAGACAGTAACGGAAAAATTGAAATTATTACCCAATATGATATTATAGGTGCGATATCAGGATAGTTTTATATAGAACTTTTACAGCTTAATTACGTATACCAAAATATAGGTATTAATTTTTCTTTTTATATTTTATAACTTAGTTGTTCTAAATCTCTTTATTAATGCGTAAAACATATTATTTATTTGGGATGTTTTTGATATTGTTGACTCACACTTTAATTATCGGGTGGATGCTAACAAACGAAAGCAAAGAAAAAGCTAAACAAGCAAATAAGTTTAATAATGACATTTACGACAAAGGAAATATTAAATTATATCCTGCAAATCGTATCTATTCCGATTCCATTTTAGAACAAAACAGGTTTAATATTAAAGATTTTTTGGTTAAATAAGATACTGGCTCACATTAAACAATTTAAGATTTTATAATTTTAATAAGTTTTATGTGAGCCTTTCCATTACTACAAGTTCTGTTCAAAGGCAAACTTAACTAACTCGGCAGTATTTTTTACATTAATTTTTTGAATGATGTTTTTTCTATGGGTATCAATTGTAAACGTAGATAAAAATAGTTTTTCTGCAATTTTATGATTGGTTAAGCCTTCTGTAATTAATTTTAGAACTTCAATCTCTCTTTTTGATAATTTATATCTATTGATGAAATCATCTTTAAAAATTAAGTTAGAATTACCATTTTTACATACGCTTGTTGTATCGAAATCATAAATCCCTGAGGCAAGTTTTCTGATGGTTTCTGTTAAAGTTTCTGGCTCAACATCTTTTAAAAGATAGGCATCAATACCTATTTTAACGCATTCATCTAGTAGCTTTTTTTCTGCGTACATAGAAAGAACTAGCTTTTTTACCTCTATTTTTTTTTCATGAAGTTTAACCAAAGTGCTTTTACCGTCAAATTGAGGCATGTTTAAATCAATGATTGCTACATGTGCCGTTTGATTGCTGAGATAATCTATCATTGACCTGCCATCGTTAAATATTGCTTTGATGGTAAAATCTTCTTCTTCGGCTAGAATTGTAGCTAAACCTTGTGCAAATAATTTATGATCATCTGCTATTACGATGTCAATCATGATGGCTATTTAAGGTTACAAGATATAAACTTAACCTTATCAGTCGATAATTACAAATTATTTTCTTTTGCGGTAATTTCTGCAATATCTAAAACTTCAATTTCCTGTTCTTTGTTAAAATGTTTTACACCATCGTTCATCATGGTCATGCAAAATGGGCAACTAACTGCTAAAACGGTTGCTTTAGATTCCAACACATCATCCATTCGCTCAATGTTAACATCTTTTTTTCCTTTTTCTGGCTCTTTAAACATTTGTCCACCGCCGGCTCCACAGCATAAACCGTTAGATTTACATCTTTTAAGTTCTACCAAATCTGCATCCAAAATTTCTAAAGCTGCTCGTGGGGCTTCGTAAACCCCATTTCCACGACCTAAATAGCAAGGATCATGAAAAGTGATTTTTTTGCCTTTAAAATGTCCACCTTCTGCTTTTAACCTACCTTCGTTTATTAAATCTTGAATGAGTTGGGTATGATGGATGACCTCATAATTACCACCTAAACCAGGATATTCGTTTTTTATGGTATTGAAACAATGCGGACAAGCAGTAACAATTTTCTTAATATCATAGCCATCTAAGACTTGGATATTTACCATGGCTTGCATCTGGAATAAAAACTCGTTACCTGCTCTTTTTGCTGGATCGCCGGTGCAACTTTCTTCTGTTCCTAAAACAGCAAATTTTATCCCGACATGAGTTAGTATTTTAGCAAAAGCTCTGGTAATTCTTTGAGCCCTTTCATCATAACTTCCTGCACAACCTACCCAAAATAATATTTCAGGTTTTTCGCCGGTAGCTGCCATTTCTGCCATGGTTGGGATTTTTATATCTGTTATTTCCATTTTTTAAATTTAGTAAATGAGTTCATTAGCAATTCTGATAGCTATCGGGAGAGTTCATCAGTCATAAGTAAAATGAGTTCATTAGTGCATATGTAGTTAATTAGTCATTAGTAAAATAAGTTTATGAGTGCATATATAGTTAATTAATCATCGGTAGATTTGTATAATGAGTTTAATAGTTATTAGTAAAATGAGTTCATACATTGGTTCATGATTAAATTAGACAATGATTTCTTTTTTAGGTAAACATTTGCGTTAACGATAGTAGCGGCATCCTTTTTTTGCTTTTGCCAATTAGCAGATGTCAAAAAAAGATACAGCGGATAGCGTGTTAAAACGCCCAAATTATTTTTAATAACAAGTCTATTATATTAATTCTTTATACGATTATGTAGCAACACATCATCTCAATTCTAAGGTCCCTTATCTTAATTCTCTTTATCTGCCCAATTTAACCTATCTGCTGGCGAATATTTCCAAGGTGCACCGTTATTTTCTACATTAGAAAACATCGCGTTTAAACTTCCTGTAACGTTAGATTCTTCCATTACGGCATATCTCCTTAAATCTACAATAATAGAAAGCGGATCAATATTTATAGGACAGGCTTCTACACAAGCATTACAAGTAGTGCAAGCCCAAATCTCTTCTCGGGTAATAAAATCGTCCAACAAAGACTTTCCATCGTCGTAATCTTTTCCGTTCTTGGCTTTATTATCTCCAACTTCCTCTAAACGATCGCGTGTATCCATCATGATCTTACGAGGAGAAAGCAATTTACCTGTTTGATTGGCTGGGCAGGCATCAGTGCACCTGCCGCACTCGGTACAGCTATAGGCGTTCATGAGTTGCACCCAATTCAAATCTTGAACATCCTTTGCCCCAAAACGACCAATTGCATCTGTTGGGGGAGGTGTAAACGAAGGGTCTAACATGGCTTTGACCTCATTAGTTACCGAAGCCATATTGCCGAATTTACCTTTGTTATTGAGGTTGCTGTACCAGGTATTTGGGAAAGCTAAAATGATGTGGAAATGCTTTGAGAAGGGTAAGTAATTAAGAAAAGCCAAAATCCCTAGAATATGAAACCACCAACAACTTCTTTCTATAATTTCTAAAGCGGTTGCGGAATTAGGTAATAATCCCACTAAAAAGCCAGAAACTGGAAAGCTGCCTGCGGTAATATAGTGTGAGTAACCTAGCATCTGAAGTTTATAATCTGCAGCGTTCATTGTTAAAAATGCAGACATTAACAATACTTCGATCAATAATATGTAGAGTGCATCTGATTTTGGCCAAGCAGTCATCTCTACACCCGAAAATCTTTTTACGCCCATGATTAATCTTCTGGCTAAAAAAACCAAAACTCCAATCAATACAAGCAGTGCTAAAATTTCGAAAGAACCGATTAAAAAATTATAAAAGCCACCCAAGAACGAGAATATGCGGTGTGTGCCAAAAAGACCATCGATGATGATTTCTAAAACTTCTATATTGATGATAACAAACCCCACATAAACAAAAATATGCATGATACCGGCAACAGGACGAACCACCATTTTACTTTGGCCTAATGCAACTTTGGCCATAATTCCCCATCTTTCTTGAGGGCGATCTGAACGATTGACGTCTTTACCAAGATTTATATTGCGAATGATTTTTCTGACTTGTAGCGTAAAAAAAAATACGGCTGCAATAAATGCTAAAGAAAAAATAATTTGACTTATCATTTAAATTGGTTTTGTAATTAGCTAAGGTAAAGAAACAAGATTATAAAATTTACTATGCAAGCATAATATTTTTAATTTTTATCAATTTAGCCTAAGTAAAAAATTAATTTGCTGATTTTTAATTAATTGTGGATTAGATTGATTTGCGGTACTGATTTTTTATAAAAGAATTTGCTTTTTAACAAAAAGAGCCTACATTTGCAATCCCTAACAATTACCAAATAAGGGAATGGTAGGGTGCCTTAGCTCAGTTGGTAGAGCAAAGGACTGAAAATCCTTGTGTCGCTGGTTCGATCCCAGCAGGCACCACTTCTAAAGCCCTTCAGTATAATTACTGGAGGGCTTTTTAATGCTTATTTGGCAGTACTTGGCGCAGATAGCGGCACACTTTCGTTATCTAAACCTTGGCACACTTTGGCACACTTTAACATATCTTCTCTGTTTTGCC
Organism: Pseudopedobacter sp.; assembly: GCA_014378285.1. Lineage (GTDB taxonomy): Bacteria > Bacteroidota > Bacteroidia > Sphingobacteriales > Sphingobacteriaceae > Pseudopedobacter. Next base: position 471 of record JACMNZ010000257.1, on the reverse strand, counting down.
AAATTAATAACTATTGACAACACTTCCTAACTAAAAGAACTTCGCACTTATGAAGTTGCTAGATATTGCTAAAAGTTGGTACTTATTTATAAAAGCTGACGCTGAGGATCTCCAAAAAGCTGAGACTAAAATCAACATTTGTGATGGTTGCCCAGATAAAGTCCAGATGTCTGAGTTTGGTCAGTACATCATCAATGCAGTCAACTCTGAAAGTTCTACTTATAAGTGCGGCCTGTGTAAATGTCCGCTCGCTTCTAAAGTTTTCTCGGCTGGGACTTGCCCTGCTGGTAACTGGTAAAAAAAAGGAGCTAGAGAACAATATTACTCTAACTCCTAAGGGATCAATTGCCCTGGACTGATATACTTAGCTTTGTAAAGTCTTTTGTACTTCACCTTCAGCAGCCAAGTTCTGATCAATGCGATTACCAGCAAGGTAAATATCAGTGGGCCAATCATACAGAAGATGATGAT
>JACMNZ010000256.1 GCA_014378285.1 Pseudopedobacter sp. | reverse complement strand
CGCAGGAACTACTCTATCTTTTCAATTCAAGGGCCCCTGGATTGCTCCGTTTTGCCCTTGTTCCCGTTGGGGATGCAAAGATGTGGTTATTAATCCTAATTACCAAATCTTTTGCGAAATATTTTTTGTTCTATTTCAATTTAAAAACTAAATATTTACCATTTTGAATGGGCTGCAAATATGAAGTTAATTATAATGATTTGCAAATTTATTTTAAAATAATTTTAGTTGAAAATTTCTTTCTAAAACTGAAAAAAAAATACTAATTATTTATTATTTTTATTTCAAAATACCGCTTTCCTTGCGATTGCGGAGTGCAAAGATGTAGTTTTTAATATAAATACGCAAGTGAATAGCATTATTATTTACAAGTATTTTTTAACCCACTGAAAACGTGATAGAAAAAATTAATTTGGGTGTTTATTACGCAAAAATATAACCATATTTTATCTTTAAATATTGAAATAATTAATAAAATTAGCCTAATTGACTTAAATATTAATTTTTAAAAGAATGAATGGTTATATAGGTAATCGGATTAGTCTATGCCTTATCTGATTACCTATAAATATAAATTGAATTAAAATCAAAATGTAAGTTCAAGTAATAAGTGCAACAGGCATAAAGCCCTTTGGGAACGAAGTGAAGCGTAGCGAAAAGAAGTTTCCAAAGGGCTTGGGCTGACTATACTACTTTTGACTTTACGAATGATAAAGAAATATGCCGGCTGACCTTGGTTTAAAGGCACGAGGTTGCATCACTTTTAAAAGTAGGGAAAAGCCAGGCCAAGATTGCTGTCTTAATTGGAGTACAAAAGCACCATCAGCAGGGAGTTGTAACATTCCCAAAAGAGGGAAAGGAGCTAAAAGCTATGTATCCCCAACGCCCAAAACAAAACTTATAACAAGCATATTGAAAAGCCTAAACATACCACCTTTACCGATGCCCTAAAGCAAGAAACCAAGAGTGGATGGTAAACAAGAAATATAGTCCAAAGTTGATAGCTGCGCAGTGGGTAAAGGATAAAGTAAAGTGGGTAAAGGATAAAGTAAAAGGAGTAGGCAATGAATGAATGTATCCGTTTATTTGGCACCGTAAGCATACCAACCAAAAACAAAACAAAGCCTAAACAACTGTATAAACAGCTAAACACGGCAAAAGAAAGCGTAAACGTGGTAATTACAAAAATACTAGAGGATCGATACCAAATAGGGTTTCTATAGAGAACAGACCAGAGATCATAGAAGAACGAATACGATTTGGTGATGTTGAAGTACATTTGATTACGGGGAAAGACCATAAATCAGCCTTATTTGTTATCGTAGATAGGGCTACTCACCACCATTGATAAATTAGAAAGTAAAAGCCTACCATCATATCAGATAAAATTATAGGAAGAATGAAAGAAAAACCTTCATTTAAACCCATGACTTTTGATAATGATATGGCTTTCTCTAAGCATGAGAAAATCAAAGCAGCACTAGAAATCAATACTTATTTTACTGGACCTTATACCTCGGAAGACAAAGGAACTATCGAAAATAGAAATGGTGTTATTAGAAGATTCTTCCCTAAAAAACCGACTTTAATAACATTGATTTAACTGAAGTAAAAAGAGTTGAAAACGAACTAAATAATAGTCCCGTAAGAAAATTTGGTTATCTAACTCCTAATGAAGTATTTTTACAACTAAAGGTAAGTGTTGCGCTTATTACTTGAATACAGCAAATTAAAGATTAAAGAAAAACTAAATTTTAAACTCAATATGTATAAAGGGGGTTTAATGCAAAGAATTTAGTTAAATAAACCCGATAGTAATGAAAATGCCCCTTTTTGAGAGGGGCATTGAAATGTATAGCGGGGCTGCAATTGCCGAAGAATGATAACAGCACCTTTACGAAAAAATTAAAACTGTAAGTGTTTTACTGTTTGTCCTTTATTTTTAAGTTGTAATAAAGAATCTATTCCTATTCTTAAATGAGATTCTACTTGTTCTATAGAGGTTTTAGAAGAATCGTTTTCAGCAGTCTTTACACCTTCAGGAATCATAGGTTGGTCTGAAACTAATAATAAAGCACCAGTTGGAATCTTATTTGCAAAACCAGTTGTGAAAACTGTGGCAGTTTCCATATCTACTGCCATTGCTCTTAATTCTTTAAGATATTTTTTAAACTCACGATCGTGTTCCCAAACTCGACGATTGGTAGTGTAGACTGTACCTGTCCAATAATCACGGGAGTATTCTCTTATAGTTGTTGAGATTGCCTTTTGAAGCGCAAATGCTGGAAGTGCAGGAACTTCGGGGTGTAAATAATCATTTGATGTGCCTTCTCCTCGAATGGCTGCGATAGGTAAAATAAGATCACCAATTTGATTTTTCTTTTTTAAGCCTCCACATTTTCCCAAAAATAAAACCGCTTTAGTAGTTATGGCTGTCAATAGATCCATCATTGTGGCTGCTAATGGGCTTCCCATACCGAAATTGATAATGGTGATTCCGTTAGCAGTAACGCTTTGCATTGGTTTATCTAAACCGTATATAGGAGCGTTATCATGCCACTCAGAAAATAACTGAACGTACTTTGAGAAGTTGGTGAGCAATATATATTGTCCAAATTCATTTAAAGGTCTACCTGTATATCTGGGAAGCCAGTTTGCTACTATGTCCTCTTTAGATTTTAAACCTTTTTTAATTGGGGAAGAAACCTCTTTATGTGGTGCATTTTCTACCAATTTCTTTTTGATATCTTTTTCTTCGTTCATAAAATTATGTTTAAAAAAAAATCCCGATTTTTTCGGGATCTATATATTATGCTGCTTTTAACTTTTTAATATCTGATTTTTCAAATTGCTCCCTGGCGTAATTCAGATCTATTGTTAGTTTCTTATCTTCATGCTTTTGCGAGGGCATTTCAAACATTGCATCTATCATTATGGCTTCGCAAATTGACCTTAATCCCCTTGCCCCTAGTTTGAATTCCATTGCTTTATCAACGATAAACTCGAAAACATCATTTTTAAATTCTAATTGGATATTTTCATAACTAAATAATTTAGTGTATTGCTTAACTAAAGAATTTTTTGGTTCGGTCAATATACTTAACAATGTTTCCCTATCTAATGGATCAAGGTGGGTAATTACTGGAACCCTGCCAATTAATTCAGGAATCATCCCAAAAGCTTTCAAATCTAAAGGTGTAATATACTTATATAGATTTTTTAAATCTATGTCATCATTATCAGCTTTAAATTTATAACCTACAGTTTGCGTTCTTAATCTATTAGCAATTTTCTTCTCGATTCCGTCAAATGCTCCGCCACATATAAACAGAATATTATTTGTGTTTACGGGAATCATTTTTTGATCAGGATGTTTTCTACCGCCCTGAGGTGGAACGTTTACTATCGTTCCTTCCAATATTTTTAATAATGCTTGTTGTACACCTTCACCAGAGACATCCCTAGTAATAGAAGGGTTATCGCTTTTACGAGCAACTTTATCAACCTCATCTATATAAACTATACCTCTTTCAGCTGCGTTGACATCATAATCTGCTGCTTGTAAAAGTCTGGTAAGAATGCTTTCTACATCCTCGCCTACGTAACCGGCTTCGGTTAATACGGTTGCATCACAAATACAAAAAGGAACATTTAAAATTTTTGCGATAGTTTTAGCCAATAAAGTTTTACCTGTACCTGTCTCGCCCACCATCATGATGTTAGATTTTTCAATCTCAACTTCATCCTTTCCGATTTTTTGATTTAATCTTTTATAGTGATTGTAAACGGCAACCGCTAATACTTTTTTTGCATCGTTTTGACCAATTATATATTGGTCAAGATGTTCCTTTATTTCTAATGGTTTTAGCAAAGTGAGCAAAGGACTCATGTTTTTACCTTTTTTTAAGGTAAGCTCTTCTGCCAAGATATCATTTGCTTGTCCTACACATTTATCACAAATATGCGCATCTAACCCAGCAATAAGCATTAAGCTTTCTTGCTTACCAGCACCACAAAACGAACATTTTATATCTTTTTGATTTTTAGTCATTATTTTTTCCTGTGTTTGCTACTAATATTTCATCTACCATACCAAAATCCTTAGCTTCATCTGCTTTCATCCAATAATCTCTGTCTGAAGCTTTTTCTACCCATTCATAAGTTTGGCCAGAGTGTTTGGAGATAATGTCATAAAGTTCTTTTTTCAATTTTAACATTTCACGCAAGTTAATTTCCATATCGGAAGCTACACCTTGTGCACCACCTGACGGTTGGTGAATCATTATACGAGCGTGGGGCAATGCTGCTCTTTTACCTTTTGTACCTGCACACATTAAAACCGCTCCCATAGAGGCTGCCATTCCTGTACAAATTGTTGCTACATCTGGAGAAATAAATTGCATGGTATCATAAATCCCTAAACCTGCATAAACAGACCCTCCTGGAGAATTAATGTAGATTTGAATATCTCTTTTAGCATCTGCAGATTGTAAGAATAACAATTGCGCTTGGATGATATTTGCGTTTTGATCATAAATTGCATCACCTAAAAAAATGATTCGATCCATCATTAATCGAGAAAAAACATCCATTTGGGCAACGTTTAACTGACGCTCTTCTATAATATAAGGAGTCATCCCTTGAGGTCTGAAAATTGCTTGCGTATTATTTATGTATTTATCTACATGTAATCCGCCTATACGATGATGCTTTACAGCATATTTACGGAATTCATCTTTATCTATATTCATATCTTATTTTTGTGTTAAAACTTATATAATATTATAAACGCCAAATTGATTAAATGTTTTGATAAATATTAAAAAGCTTATCAATTATAGGTAAAATTTTTGATTTTAATATTTATGTAAAAGGCAGCCTTATTAATGCTGCCTTTATTAAATTTATAACCTGTTGAATTTAATTCAATTCTTGAAATTTATTATAATCTATGTTCTGTTTATCTAAAGTGACTACTGTTTTTAAGTAATCAAAAACTTTTTGGGCCTTTACTTCATCAAAAATACGGTTTGCGTTTTCTTTGTCTTGTAAAAATTGAGCTGTATATTGACCTAATTGTTCTTCTGAAAGTGCTTGAGGACTATACATTCTGAATTGAGCATCTAATCTTATTTTTGCTAACTGATAAACATCTTCATATTTGATTTCTATCTTTTGGTCTTTTATGATTTTGTTCTCAACCAAAGTCCAACGTAAGTTTTTAGCAAAATCATTGTAACCTTTTTCTAATTCCTCATCATTAACTTCTTTATTGGCAACTTTTAACCAACGTTTTAAAAATTCATCTGGTAAAGGCATGGTTGCTTTTTCTGAACCATATTTATATAAATCGGCAGCTAATTTCTTATCCGCATCTTGAGCCATCATTGATTCTAGCTCTTCAGTTATTTTTATTTTAAATTCTTCTTCAGTTTTAACAGTGTTTTCACCAAAAAGCTTGTCGAAGAATTCTTGATTTAAATCTGATTCTTCTAATCTGTTGATGTTTTTTACAGTCAATTTGAATTTAGATTCTGGAATGATTGGATTTTCTTCCTCTAACTTTAAGATTTTAGTTAATAATTTTTGATCATCAATAGCGGTTACTAAATCAAATGATTCAATAACATCACCGTTTTTTAATCCTAAAAGAGATTTTAATATTGTAGCATCTTTAACGGCGTCTAATCTTAAGGAAGTAGTTACGTTAATTCCGTTTTCAAAAACAGAGCCGTCTGCGTTAAGCTGAATAAACTCTCCAAAAATGACATCACCATCGGCAACTACTTCTGGATTGGTCATTTTACCATAACTTCTTCTGATACTTTTTGTACGAGCGGCTAAAGTATCATCATCAACTTTGATATTATATTGAGTCAATTTATCTTTAGCAGAAAATTCTACATCAACTTCAGGAGCCAAACCCAAGTCGTAGTTGAAAACAAATTCGTCGTTAAAATCCCAATTGAATGATTTATCATCTTCCTTCGGTAAAGGTTGACCTAAAATTTCAATTTCGTTTTGTTGAATATAATTATTTACAGCTTCAGACAACATGGTATTAATTTCCTCAACCAAGATGCTTTTACCATACATTTTTTTTACATGTGCTGGAGGAACCATACCTGGACGAAAACCCGGGAGTTTCATTTTTTTTGCCTGATCCTTGATTTTCTTATTTACTTTCTCTTGATAATCATCTGGAGTAATTTTAACGGTAACAATTGCGTTTAGGTCGTCAGTTTTTTCCTGTGTAATATTCATCTAGTGTTTTTCTTTTTGGTTTTGTATGATACAAAAATCCCCCCCGTTTAAGGGAGGGATTGGATTTATGTGCGGAAGAAGGGACTCGAACCCCCACGCCGTGAAGCGCCAGATCCTAAGTCTGGTGCGGCTACCAATTACGCCACTTCCGCATTTAGGATTTTTCCGAAATAGTATGTTCTCTAAATCGGAACGCAAAGATATGATTAGTTAATGTTATTGCAAATAATATTTTATTTATGTGATTTCACAGATTAAGGAGATTACGCAGATTTGAGATTATTGTTATTAGATTAATTATAAAGATTGTTTTATGCTTTGAAAATATGTTGTAGACTTTAATAATCTGCTACCGTACCAGCTGAACATTTCGCCGTCTACTAATTTAATTTTTGCATTGGGGAATAATTTCTGGAAGTGTTGAAAATGTTTATTCTTGAAAGGATAAGGTTCTGAAGAAAGTAAAACTACATCTGGATTTAATTTTAATAATTCTTCTTTAGAAAATTCGGGATATCTCTCATCTTCTATTAAGTTTTTTAAACCACAATATTTTAGCATTTCATTAATAAAGGTCTTATTGCCTGCTAACATATTTGGGTTTTGCCAAATGAAATATAAAGTTGATTT
>JACMNZ010000035.1 GCA_014378285.1 Pseudopedobacter sp. | reverse complement strand
AGATGAGAAAGGGCATTTTAGAATATTGCATTCTTTCCATTATCTCTCGAGGAGAAATTTATGCATCAGATATAATTGAAGAACTAAAAGCCGCCAAACTTTTAGTGGTAGAAGGAACGCTATATCCCTTACTAACTCGTCTAAAAAATAATGGTTTATTAACCTATAATTGGCAGGAATCTACCTCTGGCCCTCCTCGTAAATATTATCAACTTTCTGAAACAGGGATACAAATCTTATCTCAATTAGATCATACCTGGTCTGATTTATCTTACGCTGTAGAAAGCAGCATAAATAAGAGAAACCTTAACAATCAAGCTTAAAACTTATCATCATGAACAAGACAATCATCATTAATATAAGTGGCGTTATTTTTCACATAGAAGAAGATGCCTATGAAACACTTAAAGCCTACATTAACGAAGTAAAAAAGCATTTTGCTTCTTACAGGGATAATTTTGAGATTATAACGGATATAGAAAACAGGATTGCTGAGATGTTTGGCGATTTGTTGGCTAAAGAGTCTAAACAGGTTATCTTTTTAACGGATGTAAATATAATTATTAGCAGAATGGGAAATCCATCTGATTTTGAAGCGGAAGAGGAAAATGAACAATATCAACATGAAAATGAAAACACCACCGAAAGGAAGTTTTTTAGAGACATGGAAGATAGGGCTATTGGCGGGGTTTGCGCTGGTATTGGTCATTATTTTAATATCGAGGCTAGGTGGGTTAGGATTGCATTTTTTATAATGTTTGTTTTTTATGGCTTTGGATTGATTCCTTATATATTACTATGGATTGTAATCCCGAAGGCAAATAGCAGAACCGAAAGAATGGAAATGAAAGGAGAAAAAATCAATCTTCAATCTTTTCAAAAAAATGTGGAGCAAGAATTAAATGCGGTTAAAACCAACTTTATAAATGCTACAAGTCATGCGGGATCAAGTTTAAGCAGATTAGGGTCTTTTATAAGAAATATAATTACAGCCTTGGCAGATTTTATGGGCACAACCGGTAAATTCATTATCAAAATCCTCGGTTTCCTTATCATCACCATAATGAGTATCGGACTCATTTCGGCTTTTGTTGTTCTTTTAGTGTTTTTAGGATATGCTGGAAGTGCGGATATCAATGGTATTTTTCCCCTAAATGCCTTAAGGGAATCTTTAAGACCTGTCGTTTTTGTTTCAGCCTTCTTGGTGTTGTTTGTCCCTCTTTTAGGAATTATATTTTTTACATTAAGGGTGTTTTTCAATAACAAAACCATCTCCAGGTCTATAGGATTTAGCCTATTAATGGTTTGGATTCTGGCTTTAGGGACAGGGATATTCTATATCGCAAAAAATGCAACAGACTTTAAAGAGCAAGCTAGTTTTAGCGAATCCATCAATTTAAAAAGTAATCCTCAAAATATATATTACTTAGTTGGTAGTGAAGAAAGAACTTTACAGGAAGACATTTCTAGCGTTAATGGAGACAAGAGAACGGTGACTGTAACTACAAATGATAAAGATTTTGATACTCCAAACTGGGTAAATATCGATTTAAGAATAGCAGAGAATAAATTCCCCTCGATTATAAAAACTTACTCTGCAAGGGGATTAAATTTTGATGCGGCAATAAAAAATGCTCACAAGATTGAGTATTATCAGTTTCAAAAAGATTCCTTACTCACTTTTGATTATCAATCTGGATTAGAAGACAACAGTTTATGGAGAGACCAACAAGTAAATATTAAATTAAATATTCCAATCAATAGTACATTATATATTGATACAGAATTGGCAAAGCGCTTCTTTAGAAATCAGATGGATGATTGTATCAATGATGATGAGGATGAACCTAAATATATTATTGTAAAAGCGACTAAAGAAGGTTTTGTATGTCAAAAAACACCAAATGCTATTGATCGAGAAAAAAGAGAACTAGAAGAGAATAGATCTAAAGGCAACATAGATATTGATGTGATTTTTAATTAAGAGATAATTTATTTTAAAAACTATTTTAAATAAGGATGACTTTTTTGTTTAACTATTAAAATAATTATTTAAATTCAACGGTTACAATTTGATTTTTACAGTGCCTTTTTAATGATTAATAGTTTTTTTATTTCATTGATTCTTATATTTTATTGTTTGTTTTGTTTTTCGCAAAACAAAACAGGAACAATTGGCGGCAAAGTATTTTTTTTAGGAACGCCAGCTTCAGGAGTTAATGTTTTTCTAATTAATCAAAAAGATTCTGCAATTATTAAATCCTCAATTACCAATAAGGAAGGATTCTTTAAGTTTGATAATGTTAAAGAAGGAAAATATTTAATCGCTTTAAGGAATATAGGTTATCAAAATAAATACAGTGAGGTAATCAATATCGATAAAAATATAAATCCTATTTCTTTAGGTATAATAACTTTAGAAAAATTAGACAAACAGTTAAAAGAAGTTATAGTTAGCACCAGAAAGCCTTATATAGAAAGAAAATTAGGCAAAACAATATTAAATCTAGAAAGTAGTGTTTTTGGATTAGGCAGTACCGGATATGAGATTTTTGAGACCTTACCAGGCATCAACATCAAGAATAGCGAGCTTAGTTTAAATGGCAAAAACAACATCGCTGTTTTTATTGATGAGAAACCGAGTAATTTAACAGGTACGGAGCTTATAGATTATTTAAAAAACCTACCAACTAATAATATCGAAAAAATTGAGATTATTGATGCTAATTCTGCCAAATATGACGCAGCGTTTAATGGAGGAATTATCAACATCAGATTTAAAAAAGAGAAAAATATTGGCACAAATGCAACCATTTCTACTGGTGGTGGCGTAGGAATAAATTATAGATACAATACCGGTATAAACATCAACAAAAGAACCGCTAAAAGTAATTTATACCTCAATTATGATTACGCAAAAATTAAAGCATTAGACCAAACTTTTTTATTTAGAACAGTTTCTTCTACAAATAGACCCGTTTTTACAAATAAGTTTTTTGATGTTACTAACAATGACACCAAGACAAGGAATAATCATAATATTATTTTAGGTTATGATTATCAGTTTGATGAAAAGCAATCTTTATCGTTATTGGTAAATACCTTTAGCAATAAGATGTTCTCTAAAGAATTGAACCAAAGTTTGATAAGTAACGAGGGTAGTTTAGACTCGACAGTAAATTCATTTTCATCAGAAAATCGTTTGCTTACCAATCTCTCAGGAAATCTGCGGTATAAAAAGGATTTGGATAAAAAAGGCAAAACTTTTAGTGCTGCGGTAGATTTTTTAAATTTTAACAGAAAATCGGAAGAAAATTTGAACAGCGTTTATTTAAATAAAAATAATACGGAATATAAAGCTCCATTAATATTCAATAACCAAACACCATCTAAAATAAATATCATTAGCGGTAATATAGATTACGCATTGCCATCAGGCAAAAAGTCTCTTTTAGAGTTTGGGTTTAAGGCAAATGCAGTAGACATAGCTAACAACAGAATCATAAACATCCAATCAGGGAAAACATATATCCAAAACCCAAATATTTTCTTTAGATATCAGGAAAATATTATTGCAGGTTATACCAATTACAGTTATCAATCAGAGGAGAATAGTTTTTCGATGGGTGTAAGATTGGAACAAACATTTGCCAAAGGCGATACAAGTGATAATAAACATTTAATAAATAGAAATTACTTTAGCCTGTTCCCAAACTTAAGCATCTCCAAACAGTTAGATAAAGCAAATAAATTGGCCTTAAGCTATAATAAAGGAATTACAAGACCAAGGTATGATCAAATAAATCCGTTCTCTTATTTTTTAGATCAGTTTACTTATAATCAAGGGAATCCACAATTAAAACCTTCTTACATAAACAGCACAAAATTAGAGTGGGAACTTGATGCAAAGTACGTTTTTGATGTGCATTATAACTATACTACCAATTTTGTTTATACCGTTTACACGCAAAATTTAAGAAACAATGTAGCCATTGCAAGCATGCAAAACTTTGATTACAGGCAAACTTTTGGCGTTTCTGCAGCTATTCCCATAACAATTTCTAAATGGTATGATATTAATTTATCTGCCGAAGGAAACAAGGAGTTTTTTAAGTATATAGATGCGGCCAATAAAGTTATCTATAACAGCAGTTTAAATGCGTCGATCATGTTAAACCATAATTTTCTTTTGCCAAAAACTATAAAAGCAACAATAAACATGCTTTATGAAACGCCTACGGCTTATGCGGTTTATCATTTCAAACCATTATATTATATGAATTTTGGAATTAGTAAGTCTGTTTTTCAAAAAAGAGGAAGTGTAAGAGTAGTGGTTACAGATATAATTAACTCTAATAGTAATAGATATTTAACAAATTTGGCAGGTATAAATCTGATCGCAAAAGATAAAACTGAAACCCAAAGCATTAGGTTAAGCTTCAGTTATAAAATAGGCAAGCAAACCGTTAAAGATTATCAAAAAAGAAAATCTAACGTAGAGGATGAAAAGGTGAGGGTTGGGCAGTAATTACATAAAGTTTGTAAGCTAAATGACAGTCTGCTTCTTAGCAGGCGCAAAGCTTAAAGCTAAAAACCTGTATTGATGAATATTACATCAAATAATTGTGTAATTAATTATTAAAATCTATATAAATTCAAATTTGGGCATTTTTACACCAAACAATTCCATAGGGCAATTTCAGTACTTTCAGCTTTTAAGGCGTTATCTTGAAAAACCAAAGATCTCACAAATAGGTTGTCATGAGTTTGACGTAGATAGATTGGCAACTTATTTGTGAGATGTCTCTTACCATTGGTTTAAGAATAAAATTACCTAAAACAAAAAAACAGCTGAATTTCAACTGCTTTTTTTATATCATCACAAATTTTTATTATCCAATTACGGTTCCGTCTTCAATAACGGCATTTTTCTTAATTACAATAATACCTTCTTTTATAGTGTATTTATCGGTGTCGGTAGCTTCTAAATGTGATCCACCGTTGATAGTTACATTATTTCCTATAAAACAATTTTTATCTAAAATAGCATTATTAATAACGCAATCTTCGCCAATTCCAGTTAATGGTTTATGAGATTTATTAAGATCCGCCATTTCTTCTATGGTTTGATAATAGTCGCTTCCCATCACATAACAATTGGAAATTTTTGTCCCCCGTCCAATACGGGTTCTTATACCTATTACAGATCGGTGTATTTCTTCGGCACCAATAATACAGCCATCAGCAATAATTACTTTATCTAATCTTGTACCCGATATTTTACTTGGAGGTAACATTCTAGCCCTTGAATAAATGGAGTTTTTATTGAAAAGATCAAACTTTGGAATATCATCCGTTAAACCTAAATTAGCTTCAAAAAAAGAATCTATATTACCTATATCTGTCCAATAACCTTCATATTGGTAGCTCAATACTTTTTTATTTCCTCCAATTGCATCAGGAATAATCTCTTTACCAAAATCATGACGCTCATTACCTTCTAACATGCTTATTAAAACATCTTTATTAAAAAGATAAATACCCATAGAAGCTAAGTATAATCGTCCTTGTGCTTCCATTTCTGGCCCTACTTCAGATTCCCATCCTATAATTTTTTCGGCATTTGGTTTCTCTGTAAAAGTGGTAATCTCATTATCATGGTTCGCTTTTAAAATACCAAAGCTAGTACCATCTTTTGCGTTTACAGGAATTGTGGCTAAAGTAATATCTGCCTTTTTTGAGACGTGATTTTCTATCATCTCACAAAAATCCATTTGATAGAGTTGGTCTCCAGATAATATCAACACGTATTCGAAATCGTGTTGGTTAAGGTGATGTAAACTTTGTCGTACCGCATCGGCGGTTCCTTGGTACCATCCTTCATTTCCTGGAGTTTGCTCTGCAGCTAAAATATCTACGAAAGAATTGCTAAAGAAACTAAAATTATAGGTGTTTTTAATATGCTTATTTAAAGATGCCGAGTTAAACTGTGTTAACACAAACATTCTTCTTAACCTAGAATTGATACAATTTGAAATTGGAATATCTACTAATCTATATTTACCTGCAATTGGTACTGCTGGTTTTGATCTTGTTGCGGTTAAAGGTGAAAGGCGAGACCCTTGACCTCCACCTAGGATAATGGAAATAACTTTTTCTTCTATCATGTTAATTTGGTTAAGCGTTTATACAATTGGTAATATGTGTTTGCTGACTTTCCCCAAGAAAAATCTAATCCCATCATCAGTTTTCGTAATTGGTCTAGTTTTTTATGATTGTGATATAAATTGATAGCCCTTTGAATAGCAACCACCATTTCCATTAATTCTAAATTATCAAATCTGATACCATAACCGCCCTCATTATCAAAATCAACAATAGAATCTTTCAATCCTCCGGTTGATCTTACAATTGGAATTGCGCCATATCTTAGAGCGTAAAGTTGGTTTAAACCGCATGGCTCAACTCTAGAGGGCATTAATATAAAATCAGCGGAAGCGTATATTTTATGAGACAATTCCTCATCATAACCTATGTAGCAATTATAATGTTTTAAATAGGATTGCATTTCTTTTAGATCGTTTTCTATTCCCTTTTCCCCAGAACCCAAAATTAGAAAGCAAAATTCATCCTGATTTCTTAAGCTGATTTCCCTGATTAATTCTACCAATTTATCAGCTCCTTTTTCGGCAACTAACCTCCCTATAAAAGTGATTAAAGGTTTATCTGGATTTAACCCAAATTTTTCACAAAGTTCTTGCTTGTTTTTTAGTTTATTGGCTTTTACGGTAGTTTTAGAATAATTAAAAGATAACATTGGGTCTGTAGCTGGGTTCCAAACGTCAACATCTATCCCATTTAAAATTCCTGTACCCTTTTGTGGTTCCAGCTCAAACAAAAATTCTAATCGGTTAGAATTATGTTTTAATTCTTCTAAATAACTAGGGGAAACTGTGGTGTATGCCCAACAACATTTAATGGCAGAGGCTAATGGATTTATACAGTCGCCCCATTCTAACATTCCTCCTTTTGTGCCGTCAATATCTGGCAAATAATACATTTTCTCCCAGCCTAACCAGCCTTGATATTGTGCATTATGGATGGTAAATACGCTTACCTTATCTGCTAAAGAATTAAATTTGGAAGAATATTTTAATAGAAACGGAATTAGCCCCGTATGGTGATCATGACAATGAAAAACATCTACAGGTTTATTGGTTGCTATAACCCATTCTAAGACCGCTAATTGAAAAGCTATAAATTGTTCGCTTTCATCAGGATAGGAATAAATATCTGGTCTGTCTAATAAATCAGGTATTTTTACTAAGTACAATTCAAAACCTAAAACATTATTTGCTTCTTTTAAGATATCAAAATCAAAAGTGCGGTAACCTAGTTTAGAGATGCCTTTGTAAACGGATTCAAATGTGTTTTCGGCTACAAATTTTCTTTGGTAATAAGGCATTATAACCATGGCGTTAACACCCAATTCTTTCAGGTATTTTGGTAAGGCACCAACCACATCGCCTAAGCCGCCAGCTTTAGCAACTGGATAACACTCAGCACTTAAATTTAAAACATTCATCCTTTATTTTGTGAAGCTTAAATTAGATAAATCTTTTGCAGATTTCAAGTATTCTAATTAAGAAAATTTGGATTTGAGAAAATTTAATAATTTTCTAACATTTTATGGTTATAGGTGCGATTAATTAATCATAACGATAAAAATTATACAAATTTATTTGCCTTTGGTTCTTTTAATATCAGGATAACCGATAAAAGCTCTATTGTCATTATCTTGAATAATAGATAATTTGAGAATTAAAATGTCTGAAATGGTTTTTCCTTTTATATAGGATGGGATAAAATAGGGAACATCTAACAATACTTGTTTCAAAACATTTGTTAATTCTAAGTCTAATCCTTCTGGAATGTTTACGTTTTTAACTTTCCCGTAATTATCAATATCCAATTTTACCTCAAAGGGTTCTTGAGGCAAAACATCCGATCTTTCAAAAATAATGGTGCTGTTTAAATAATTTTGCAGATAGAAATTATAGCCTTGATTATCATCAATTGTACAGTTTTTAAAAGTCAAGGCTTGGGCATTTTCCGCGGTAAAAACAGGATGGAACTTTACTAAACTACTTTTTGGGGAAAAGTTTTTTGGGTAGTTATAATTAGAAATTTTAAATTTCCCGTCTTCAAATCTTTCAACTCCAATATATTCTGAAGGGCTTCTTGAATAAACAAGATTGCTAGACCAAATTCCTTCCGGTTTACCGTCTTTTACTCTTCCTTCAAAAGAAATCCCTGTATAACCAAACTCATTGAAATCATAAACAGATT
>JACMNZ010000034.1 GCA_014378285.1 Pseudopedobacter sp. | reverse complement strand
TTAACTTAGTTAGCAATTCAATCGCATCGGAAAATATCATTAAAAAAGTATTTGCCATCAGGTTACTGAAAAAACGATGTTTCAAATAGGTATTATGCGCTACGGTTTACTTATGATATGACTATTTTATTTCTGCCTTTACCAAGAATACTCCCTAGTGAAGCTATTGTTTACAGTAAATGAAAGAAACACGATTATAAGATAGCACACAAACAGCAGACTACATTTTGAGATAAAAAATTATGAAACGAGAAAATTTAGATTGTTGTTTCTTCACAACAAACACTATAACACTTACAAATTGACACTTATAATCAACTTGATTAAAAACTATCGCATAGCGAACGAAAAGAACATCTTATACCAATAACATTTGTAAAATAGTCCAATAGTTTACGTTGTAATGCCGATATAGTATGAAAATCGTCCATCTTTCTTGGACTAAATTGGATACATAATCGGTATTATTAAGAAACATTAGATACACACTCTAATATAAATAAGAAACTGGATAAAAAGGAATTATGTCCCTATTTTATCCAGTTCTTATTGATTATTGAAATAGCACTAAAAGAAAAAAAGTACAATGTAAATTCACATAAAATAAATTTTTAAAACAACTATTATAATTATTTCTTTACTTGAAATTAAGATTGAATTTGATATATTAATTCATAAATAATTTTTCAGTAAAATTGATTTCCTGATTACTTACCTTAATAATATATATCCCTTTTTGTAACTGATTCAAATTAATTTCCTTCTCAAAAGAAGAATCTGAGTTAAACTCCACATCAACTGATTGGTAAACAATTCTACCTGCTAAATCTACAACCTGGATATTCAATTTACCTGTAAAATCATTAGTATGTATGTAAACTAATCCTTTAGGAGATGGATTTGGATAAATACCAATTTTGTCACTATTAAGATATTTATTTACTGCCAATGTGCAATTAGGATTTGCAGCCGGCTCCGTAAAATCCTCAACTTGATCGTTAATAGCAGCAATATTAGTATCATTCCCTATATTACTTCCAGAGGATGCATTAACACCTAATCCTCGTCTAGCAAAAACTTTCCAAATCATGCAATAATCCTGACCTCCAGTTGTGGCTTGGTCTGCCGAAATAATAGCATTTCTGGCTTGAATAAAAGAAGGATTACAAGGTTGCAATTTCATAGCGTCTAAAACTAAACGCATTACTTTGTTATTCCCTCCTGTACCTGAATATATATCAGAACTAAACCCATATTTGCCAATATAAGCCCAAGTCAAGTCCCAAAGAGTAGCAGCCCAAACTTCACCGACATCGTGAGGTTCGACTAATTCAGTCTTTACTTGCGTTGTCTTATCGGTGTAGATGAATGTTTTTCCATTGGTATTGGCAAATGTCAAAGGATTAATGGTCATATTGGTTGAATAAGGGAAGTTTCTAATTCCTCCTCCTGTTGTAGCTTGATTTATTGCATAAGTACCGATACCTTTTGCCGTCTCTCCGACATCACCTGATTTTATTTGCATCAATAAAGCTATCCAATCGGACCATCCTTCCCCCATTTGCTCTGGAGCAATCAAACAGCTTGAGTTTTTTCTACCTCCAGTTAATCTAGTTGATATACCGTGTGCATATTCGTGAGCAATTATTCCATTATCAAAATCTCCATCAGCATACAAATACAGACCTGATGGTATTTCAAGCTTGACATTTACAGGTCCATTTGCCATTTCAGCAATAAATGAATCGCCTATTTCTTTAGTAACAAAAACAGCAGGGATTTGTATTCCTAAAATTCCTGTTGAACTCATAGAAAGTCTGCTAGGATTGTTAGGTATACTGTCCATCATTATGACTCCTATTGCACCAGCATCTTGGGCATTTTTAACTTTTAAATTGAAAAAGCATCCACCTCTTTTTATTAATACAATTTTCCCAGCTAAAGCGGCTGCATTAGTTGGAGCTTGACAAGCGGAATTATATCCAGGTGGAGTTGGATTATTTTTGTATAAAACTAGATTAGAAGTAATTCCATTTGGAGAAGATGGGACAGCTATTCTATCTGCACCTTCAAAAACATTTGAAGTTGCCACTTTAGGCCCAGCAATAGAGGCAGGAGAATTTACATTTATGAAATTCGTAGGAGGCGCACCAGCAGTCCACAAATACATTTGTACACGCGGAGTAATTCCATCAACAGGAGTAGAAAAATTAGCGTTATTAAGTGTTGCGTCTGTTTGTGAATAACCATCCTGCGAATCTGCTCTTAGGTAATCGCCAGATGTGGTTACATCGCCACCTTTGCCGTAGTTTACCTTTTGAAAATTTCCTGAAGCTTCATTAAAACCATATTGATACCAAACATCGTGCATAATATTACACATATAAAACAAATTGGTTGTTGCCGCCGAGGTATAAGCGGTGGGCTGTAGTGTTTGTCCACCATAAGGAAAATCAAACTTAAGTGAAGCTCCGCCGTCTGCTCTAATTCCGTTACCATCGTTACCATCTGCGTCTTCTTGGGCTAAAACATTATTACCAAAACTGGTAGTGAAAATATTAGCAGCAGTTGTTCCTCCAATTGTTGTATTAGTATTATGCCAACCATTAGGAGAGGCAGTTGCATTGCTAGGAGCAGATATCAATTGAAATGAACTGTGATTTGGACTTTCATAATTGTAAGGAATTACTCGGTATGAACCCGCAGCAGCTGGAGCCGAAAATACAGTCGAGTTTTCATAACTTTTTTGTGTAAAGTTAAAAGGATAGTTGGATGGATAATTATAAGAGTGCTTTCTACCTGTATCACATCTAATTACCAAATCATTTTTTTCTAAAATCACACCATTGAGGGCATCGACTCTTAAATCCCATAGATGTTTACCATCAGG
>JACMNZ010000255.1 GCA_014378285.1 Pseudopedobacter sp. | reverse complement strand
GCATAAAAGACAGGAATATTTAAAATTTCAAATATTTTGCAAACCGTAGTCTTTCCGCTACCAATTCCTCCTGTTATTCCAACTTTAAGCATTACTTTTTAATATAGAAATCTAATTGATTTGGTTCTACTCTTCTAAATCTCAAATAAGCTTTACGTTTTTTTATTACTACAGGTAATTGGTGCATGTTATCAATCTTCCATAAATCAAAATTAACGGTAGCTTCAAAATCATCTTCGCTTATGTTTTCATATAATGATAAAGGGACCATAAAAACTACTTTGACTTTCTCAGGAATCAGCTTAATATTATAATATTCTCTGTTATTAATTACTTTAACCGGTATATTAAAAGATTCTTCTGTAAACTCTTCGACGGGTATTTTAATTTGAGCTTGAGATGGGAACACAGAAATATTTGGTTCCTCAGATTTGCTAAGATTAACATTTCCGATGATGTCATTATCAATATTATTCTTAACCAATGTATCGGAAGGCCAGAAACTTATTTTGTCTAATTCATTTTGTGGCCCAGTTACTGTAACCTCAGATGGATCAAGAATAATGTCTTTTGATTGTCCAAACTGCTTTATAAAAGTAAGTTTAGTTAATAATTTTATAGGTACTTTCTTAACTTTTCTAGTTGTAAAATCAAAGTACAAAGTATCAGGAACTACATTAATAATTTTTTGTTGTGTAGAATAATCTTTATTGATTTCTTTTAATTGATTTGTGAACGTAACAAAATTCCTTTTTTGTAACGTTGATAAACTTACTTTCAATTCTTTTGGATAAATCCTCAATTTAGTAAATAATAACTGCCAGCCAGTACCTTGCACAGTTAAAGTTACTGTATCTGATTGTAGCGGATTAAATGCCTTATTTAATGGCAAATTTTTAAATCTTACGGCGGTTTTAACCTCATACTCGTAATTATTTGACAATGAAAAAAACAACCACGCCAAGACGGCTAAAATTAAGCAGGTTAAAAAAATGCTTAATTTTCTACGTTCTACAGCCGATAATTTGATAATTGCCATTATTTATAAGAATAGTTAAAGGTATCAATTATATTTTTGCAATAAACTGCAATTGCTAATATGGTGTTGCTGTTTAGAAATCTATCATAATAAAAAATGCCGCCTCTGTTAAAGAAACGGCATTTTCTTTTAATAATAAAATATTAAGCATTTAATGCTTTAGAGGCACCTAAAGACACGGCAGATCTATCAAATCTTATTTTACCACCACCTTCAGTTTCTATTAAAAACGTAGTCTCATTCATATCAGCAATTCTACCATGTATACCAGCAGTAGTAATTACCTTATCACCTTTTTTAAGTTCGGCAACAAATTTCTTATGATCTTTTGCTTTTTTCATTTGAGGTCTTATCATAAAAAAATAAAACACCACAACAATTAATACCATTGGTAAAAAACTCATGATATTGCTTGGTAATTGTAATAAAATAAAATTTAACATGTTTATATAATTATTATTTTTTGGTTACTTCACCTATTAAATGTACTTGTGTTTGCGCTGGGATAGTATTAGCTGTTATGGTTACAACTTTATCTTGCAAACCCTCTTTGCCGGCACTACTAAATACCACTTTTATTTTGCTTTTTTCACCTGGAGCAATTGGATCTTTTGGTGGTTCTGGCACCGTACAA
This sequence comes from Pseudopedobacter sp., assembly GCA_014378285.1. Lineage (GTDB taxonomy): Bacteria > Bacteroidota > Bacteroidia > Sphingobacteriales > Sphingobacteriaceae > Pseudopedobacter. The sequence continues at coordinate 3,937 of JACMNZ010000255.1, read as the reverse complement.
CCGCAGGTTGCAATTGCTTCTTTTATAATTAAAGGTGTTTTACCAACGTTGGTGAACTCATAATCAAAAGAAACTTTTTCTCCTTCGGTTATTTTACCAAAATCATAAACTTCCTTCTCAAATTTAAATTTTGGCGCACTTGTACTGTCAACTGATGATGTTTGATTAACACTTAAACTATCAGAATTTGCATTTTGCGCAGATTTTCCATTATTGCATGATGCAAATACAACAACTGTTAATAAACTAAAAACTAACTTCTTCATATTATAATAATCCTCTACCGTATTTTTTAATTTTTCCTTGGCTTTTTAAATCATCTAAAATTTTATCTAAAATACCGTTTATAAATGAATTACTTTTAGGTGTGCTAAATTCTTTTGCTATTTCTAAGTATTCATTTATGGTAACCTTTAAAGGGATGCTGGTAAAAAAAACAAATTCTGCCAAAGCCATTTTCATCAAAATTACATCAACTAAAGCAATACGATCCGCATCCCAATTTTTAGTTTTGTTACTAATCATCTCTTGAAAAGAAACATTGTTAGCAATTGTTTTTTGATAAAGATCTAAAATATATTCTTTATCTTCTGACCAACTAGCGCTTATGCTTGCTAAATTATTTTTACCTGTTTCAGAATCGAAATTCTTTAGGGTTTTAGCAATCATTGCTTGCAAAACATCTTGATCAACCTGCCAATTCAAATGCTTTTCTTCTAAGGCTTGTTGCGCTAAGGTAGATTTTAAGATTACTTTTTTAAAGATAAACTTTATTAAATCCTTATCCGTATGCAGATCATGTCCTGGATTTTGAATATATGCTTTGTATTCCTCAGAAACCCTTAGAGTGGCAAATAACGATCTAGCTAACTCGGGATCAAAATCCCAAGATGTTCTGTATTTTTTTAAGGATGTTAAATATTCATTATTATTCAATAAAATCTTAACAAACAAATTATTTAGAACCTTCAAATTAGCGTTTAAATCATCATCAGATGGCAAATGCTTGTTAGATCTATCAATGGCATCTATTTCCGCATAATTTATAACATCAACAATAAGAGCCAATAAACTGATATACATTTCAAAAACCTTATCTACACTTGTCAAAAGATTTTTTTCTTGGAGCCTAATATCCTTTACTTCTGACTGTTGAAATGCATATAAAGTTTGCATTACTTTTACCCTTAGGTGCCTTCTGTTTAACATTTTTAAAGAACGATTTGGTTTTTCAACCGATATAAATTATAATTAAAATGATGATTTTATTTTTTTGATATCTTGGATTCGCTTTTCTGCAATTTTATTTGCCGCCAAATTAGTTGGGATATTTTCTAATTTTGATTTCTTTAATACTTCTCTTGTGGCTTCGTAAATATTTTCGGCCAACTGCATGGTTCTTTTTTTATTGTAACCCGCAATTTCCGAGTAGCAATTAATCAATCCGCCAGCGTTTATTAAATAATCTGGTGCATACAATATTCCTTTATCCAACAACAACTGACCATCTGTTTTTTCGTCTGCTAATTGATTATTTGCTGATCCAGCTATAATCCCGCATTTCATTTTGCTAATTGTTTCGGCATTAACGGTTGCACCAAGTGCACAGGGTGCGTAAATATCAAAATTTAGGTCAAATAGATTATTATTGTTTACAACCTCTGCTCCATATCTTTTAGCAACTTTACCTAAACGCTCCTCGTTAATATCACTGATGTAAACTTTTGCATTTTCTGACCTTAATAAAGCAACTAGGTTTTCACCTACATGTCCTGTTCCTTGTACTGCTATCGTTCTTCCTGCTAAACTATCGGTACCAAAAAGTTCTTTTACACTGGCTTTAATACCCATAAAAACACCTTTTGCTGTTATTGGTGATGGATCGCCTGCTCCGCCAATACTTTCCGGAATTCCGGTAACATGCTTAGTTTCCATCCGGATATATTCCATATCCTTAGTACCTGTACCTACTTCTTCTGCAGTAATAAAAGTTCCATTAAGGTTTTCTATAAACCTACCAAACCTTCGCATTAAAGCTTCCGTTTTATCAGTTCTGCTATCTCCAATAATAACAGCTTTGCCACCACCAAGATTTAATCCTGTAATTGCAGCCTTGTAAGTCATTGCTTGGGATAGCCTTAAAACATCACTTAAAGCGTCTTGCTCTGAAGCATAAGACCACATTCTGGTTCCTCCAATTGCAGGACCTAAAGTAGTATCATGAATGGCAATAATTGCCCTGAGACCTGTATCATCATCATTGCAAAAAACAACTTTTTGATGACCGCATACGCTCAGCTGATTAAAAATGGAGTTTTCTTCTAATTGAATTGAGGACATATTACAGCAAAAATTAAATGCTATTAATTCTGCAAAAGTAGATTTTTTTATCGGTGTCAGAAAATAAATCAGTTTAAAAGCTGTCAAATCTAGATTTTATTTATTTAATCAACCTTCAAAACAATTATCTTACTATTTTTGTAAATCAACTAATATGAAAGAACTCTCCTACTTAAATAAATTTTTCCTTAAATATAAATGGCAACTTTTACCCGGTGTTCTCTTTGTAATCATCTCTAACTTTTTTGCTGTTTTACCGGCTCAAATAATCCGTATCGCGTTTGATTTGGTAAATGAAAATATTGCACTTTATCGTCTTTTTAACGGGTTTGATAAGCAATCTTTAATATTAGATATTTTTGGATCTAGCTTATTATTGTTTGGAGGATTAGTAATAGTTATTGCTTTAATAAGAGGATTGTTTTTGTTTTTTATGAGACAAACCATTATTCTAACAAGTAGGCATATTGAGTTTGACCTCAAAAACGAAATCTACAATCAGTATCAAAAGCTTTCTTTAGCGTTTTATAGACGTAATAATACAGGCGATTTAATGAACAGGGTTACAGAGGATGTTAGCCGAGTTAGGATGTACGTTGGACCGGCAATAATGTATACCATTAACACATCAGTATTATTTGTACTTATTATCATTGCTATGCTTAGCGTTAACGTGAAATTGGCTCTTTATTGTTTAGCACCTCTTCCACTATTGGCAATAACTATTTATTATGTGAATAGCATTATCAACCATAAAAGCGAAAAAATCCAAAGACGTTTAAGTACATTATCATCATTTGTTCAAGAAACATTTTCGGGAATTAGAGTGGTAAAATCTTACGTAAGGGAAAGTAATATTAGAGAAGGTTTTGCAAGAGAAAGCGAAGCTTATAAATCAGAATCGCTAGACTTAGTTAAAGTACAGGCTTTCTTTTTTCCTACTATGCTTTTAATGGTTGGTTTAAGTACAATTATTACGGTTTATATTGGAGGTTTACAAGTGATGAACGGGAAAATAAGTAGTGGAAATATTGCCGAATTTATAGTCTATGTAAATCAACTGACATTTCCGGTTACTTCGTTAGGATGGGTTACTTCTCTAATACAAAGAGCTGCTGCATCTCAAAAAAGAATTAATCAATTTCTAAAAATTGAGCCAGAAATAGTTAATCCAAACCCAAATCCTTTAAAAGTTAATGGAACAATTGCTTTTGAAAATGTAAGTTTTACCTATCCGGATACAGGCATACAAGCTTTAAAAAATATTTCTTTTGATATTAAGGAAGGAGAACTTTTGGCAATAATTGGAAGAACTGGATCTGGAAAATCTACCATTGCTAATTTGGTGATGAGGATGTATGATGTTGATAAAGGTGAGATTATAATTGATAATACTAATATTAAATACTTAAACTTAGAAGATTATAGAAGCCAAACTGGCTTTGTGCCACAAGAAGTTTTTCTTTTTTCTGATACCATTGCAAGGAATATCGCCTTTGGGCAAGATAAATTGGATATGGAAAAGGTAGAACAAGCTGCTAAAGATGCTGCCGTTTATAAAAACATCATTGCTTTTGATAAAAAATTTGAGACATTT
>JACMNZ010000254.1 GCA_014378285.1 Pseudopedobacter sp. | reverse complement strand
TTTTATAATATGCCACTCATACTACCAGTAAAAGATAAAAGTCCTAAATGGGGAAATGATTGTTTTATTGCCGAGAATTGTACTATTGTTGGTGATGTAACTATGGGAACCAATTGTTCGGTTTGGTTTAATACAGTTATTCGTGGGGATGTAAATAGCATTACAATTGGCGATTATACCAACATACAGGATGGAACTGTTATCCACGCTACCTATTTAAAAGCATCAACAACTATTGGAAGTTATATTTCTATAGGGCATAATGCTTTGGTACATGGATGTACTTTAAAAAACAATGTATTAGTTGGTATGGGAGCCATTGTTATGGATCATGCTATTGTAGAAGAATTTGTAATTATTGCCGCAGGAGCTATCGTTTTAGAAAAAACGATATGTGAATCCGGTTACTTATACGCTGGAATTCCCGCTAAGAAGATTAAACCAATAACGGACGAACAACGTGAAATGTTGAAGAAATTACCGCATAATTATGTGATGTATGCGGGTTGGTTTAAATAAGTTTTTAGTAATTACTTTTAAACAACGTTCACAATTATTCAGGAAAAACTTTTGGTATAACAATTTTTTCTTCTCTATCCCAATTTGCCCTAGTTACGATATCTTTATCCCAAAACCATACTTTTTCTGGTTGTAATTTTTGTTTAATACTACCTGTGTCAAATTTTCCGTTGCCATTCAAATCTTCAATAACCCTCACTTTATAAGTGTTTGTTGGGATATAATTGATATTAACAGTTGAGTTTTGTTTAATGATAAATTCTTTATAGATAACATTTTCTTTGCCAATCATTAATTGAACGATATAGTTTTTTAAACTATCTGTTTTCATAATATTTAAACTCAGATTTCCATAGTTTTCTACCTCATCCAATTCAAAATCTAATTTTAAAGCCTTATTAGCAGTACCGTAAATATCTTTAATAGCTCCTTCTTTAAAGCTTAACGTATATCTTTTTTTTATCTTCCATGGATAATCTATTTGGTACTTTAATTCCGAAGGAATTAATTTTTTAATTGTTAATCCGCTTCTTTGTATAGAATCTTCAGTTAAAACAATTTTATTAACTTCTATATTTTCAATCGGGAGATTAAAAGTTAAAACTAAAGGTCTTCCAGGAACTATTTTTGTACCAGATAAATTATTATTAAAAAGAATTACCCTGGCGTAAGTGTCTTTTAAAGAGCGTCTTAAAGTGACTGTATCTAAAGGTTTATTATTGTTATTAATAGACACCTTTAAAGAATCAAAAGCTATTTCTCTTAACCATAAATGTGCTGTATCTCCTTTTGCAGAGAAATCAATTATAGGATTTTTAATATTGTTATCACCGATAAATTTTAATGATGGATTGCTTAATGGTGTGTTAAAAAAGAAATTAACTTTACCATCTTTTTCTATTCTTCTATCCAATACTCTAAATCTATCTGCCACTTGTTTAAAAAGCTTTAGTGAAACGTTAGAAAGGTTTTTCTTTAATACTACAGAATCTTCTAAAAAAGCAATATCCTCATTAGGCGAATTATATATCCTATCAGCACCAGCTTCTTTTAGTGCATAAATGCGATAAGTATCTTCTCTAAGATTTTTTAAAGTAAAGTTTCCAGAGCTGTCAGAGGAAGTATAGATTGTTGGCTTTTTCTTTCCAAATAAAGTATCCTTACTTATAGGAAATAAAAAAACCGTTGCATCTAAAACAGGTTGGTTGTCTTGAGAGCTAATTACCTTACCGGATATTTGCAATGAATCTAATTTAGGGCCAGTAGCAAAAACAAAACTAAAGTTTTTTAAAGTATTAGATTCATTAACATCCTGAACTGCTTTTCCAAATTTGATAGAATAAGTTGTATTTACTTCTAAAGAATCTTTAAATGTTATTTCTAAAGTTTTCTTTTTGATTTTAAAAGTAGGCGCAATTTCAGTTTCTGGAGATAGGGTTATTTCTTGATATTCATTACTTAGTTTAAAAAATTCATCAAAAGTAATTTCAATTTGTTTCCCTTTAAAATTTCTAGATAGATTTTTTGGAACTTCCTCTACAACTTTTGGAGGAATACTATCTCTTGGCCCACCATTAGGAGTTTGTAAACTTGCGCACCCAGAATAAAATAAAACCGTAAAAATTGCCATAATTAAACAAGCGTTTTTAAAGTGATTTAATTTAAGGCTATTTTTAAATGATGTAATCAATTTTAATTTTTTTATGAAGATTATGTCTCAGAATTAAAAATAATCGTTTTAGAAAAGATTGTTTTACCCAATTAATATTATGTTAAACATATAGTAATCAGTAAGTTATAATTATCTTGATATGTGCACCATTAAAACAGACACATCTGAAGGTGTAACCCCAGAAATTCTTGAAGCCTGTCCCAATGTTTTAGGTTTAATTTTCATCAGCTTTTCCCTTGCCTCTTTTGATAAAGAATTTAGTTGCTGATAGTTAAAGTCGGCATTAATTTCTTTATCTTCCATCTTTTTCATTTTTGCTACAATCTCTAATTCCTTTTCAAAGTAACTGTCATATTTGATTTTTATTTCAGCTTGCTCTACAGTTTCTTTATCAAAACTTTTAAGAAACTCATCAAACTCTAAGTTCATATTTCTCAAATTAAATGTAGTTACTTGTGGCCTTCCTAATAATGCAAATAATTTAACGTTTTGAGTTAATGTAGCAGTTCCTAATTCTTCTAAAATTGGGTTTGCTATGTCTTTATTAACAGAATGTTCTTTGGTATATTTTACAATGGCTAAAGAATTTTCAATTTTTCTATTCACTTTATCCATTCTATCTTGATTAATTAAACCCAACTTAAAAGCTATTGGAGATAATCTTTCATCAGCATTATCTTGTCTTAAAAGTAAGCGATGTTCTGCTCTTGATGTAAACATTCTATAAGGTTCTTCCGTTCCTTTAGTGACTAAATCATCAATT
>JACMNZ010000033.1 GCA_014378285.1 Pseudopedobacter sp. | reverse complement strand
TAATTATTAAATCTTATAAAGATGATTTATAATCAATATCTCTTCCTCATTAAAATATTACAACACCATGAAATTTATGCGACATAAAAACCAGCTACTCATAATCCATCAAAAGCACAAATATTAACAATTTCTATTTATTTTAAATATGTGCAGCTCTATTTATAAACAATGTGATATTTCTTACCTTTTATAAACCCAAAAAAGGGCAACAAATAATTGCTGCCCTTAGGTTAATCTAAGTTTTATTGCTGTGTTTTTTTATTTAGTTCCACTAATAGACGGAAACATAGACTCTAATTTAAAAGCAGGAACGTAAGATATAATTGGCGTTACTTTTACCACTTTAAATTCTGTTCTACGGTTCAATTGATGTTCTTCTTTTGAGCATTTTACACCATCAGCACATTTATTTAATAGTTGTGATTCTCCAAATCCTTTTGCACTCAGTCTTTCTTTATTAGCTCCTTTTTTTAATAGATAATTCTCTGCAGATTGTGCCCTTTTTTCAGATAGCCATTGATTATAAACCGCTTTTCCTCTGGCATCAGTATGTGATCTTAACTCTACATTTACGTTTGGAGTTGTGCTCATAAAATTTAACACCTTGTTTAGTTCTGGTTCCGCATCTTTACGGATATTGAATTTATCAAAATTGTAGTAAATATTGTTTAACCTTACCAAATAAGCATCTTCTCCTTTTTCGACTTCAAATTTTACATTATAAACCGTTGATTCTTTTGCTCCTTTTGTAGTGATTTCGCCTTGTTGCCGACTAAAATATTTATCTAAATCGCCGCGAACTAAATAATCAGTTTCTTTATTCAAATCAAATTTGAAAGAGCCTTCTTCATCAGATAATAAACTAGTTTCTTTTCCTGTCTTTTTATCCACTAAGAAAATCTTAACTCCACTAATTGGTTTTCCAGTTCCTTTTTCAACAACCTCACCTTGTACCGCAAAAAACACGGGTTTTGGTTTAGTATCAAATTGATAAATATCATCAGAACCTTTACCTCCAAAACGATTGGAAGATATAAAACCTGTTAAATTATCATCAAAATAATAAATACCAAAATCATCTTTTGGAGAGTTAAAAGGTGCTTTTAAGTTTTCTGGTTCAGTCCAATTAGATTTATCCCCCTTTGAGGAAAAAATATCTAATCCTCCAATAGTGATATGCCCTCTTGATGAGAAAAATAATTTTCCGTCTTTTCTTATATAAGGGAAAACCTCATCCTGTGCTGTATTAATTTCTGATCCACAATTTTTAGGTTTAGACCATCCAGAACCTGTATTTTCAGAATAAAATAAATCCATTCCCCCCAAAGTTCCGGGCATATCAGATGCAAAGTATAATGTTTTTCCATCAGGGCTTAAAGCTGGATGCTCTAATGAATAATCATAAGGTTTATTATATGGAAACGGAATTGCTTGCGTCCAAACACCACCTTGCTTAACAGAATAGTAAATGGCTTTTTTCATTACCAAATCCTTAATCTTTCTAATGTTTATATCACCTTCATTAACAACACCTGCTTTTGTAAAGTACATTATTCTTCCATCTGAAGTTAAGGTAGCTGGGCCAGAATGGTATTGATCGTTAATTTGCTCGGGCAATACGGTCAACTTTAAATTACCATCCAAAGTATCATTTTGGTTTTCTGCCTGATATAATTTTAAATATGGATTACCTGTCCAGCCGTAAATTTTCTTCGATTTATTGTTCTTGTTTTTTATTGGTCTTAAAAATTCACGATCGGATACAAAGATGAAACCCTTATCGTAAGGAATTGGCGAGAAATCAGAATACTCAGTATTCATTCCACTTTCATTTACCAATTTGACGTTTATATCTGGGTTATCTAACCATAATCTAGCAGCATCGCATCCATTAGCCAATTTCACAGCTTCATCAGCTTTAGCGGGAACCCTTTCGGCATAAATTAAATAATTGCGTTTTGCTTGATCAAACTTTCCGTTTTGCTTTAAAACTTCTGCATAATAAACATAGTTGATAGGTTCAAATCCAGGGAAGGTGAGCACCGTTGCATAAGCTTTCTCGGCCTCTACAGTATTGTTAATAAAACGATAACTATTTGCTAGTTTTTGGGCGACTTCTAAAGTTGGCTTATCGTTCATTATACGCTCATAAATTTCAATTGCATATTTATAATCATATCGCTCATAATATTTATTCGCTTTTCCTAAATCATCCGATAATAAATTAAGCGGCAAAAAATAAATGATTACCCCTAATGATAAAACAATATAAAGTATCTTTTTTATTTTCATGGCTTAAAAATATCGCGGTGAAAGTATTGGAATCCTTCTTTTTGGCCCAAAAGTTATCCCTAAAGAAATCTCATGCGATCCTTTATCAAAACCTTTTAATGCCGATAAACTGTGATCATAAGCATATCCAATCCTAACGCCGTCGGCGGCAAAAACTTCTAATATTCCTACTAATGCATCGGGTGATTTTACATCGCCAAATACTCCTCGTTTATTGATTAGGTTTACAGAAGTACGATAAGACGCTCCTAACCATACTTTTTCTCCAAACAAGAAAAAATTATTGATATCTAAATTTGTTGGCCCTTTAGTGTCTTCTTTGATTAAAAATGAAGGTTTAAATTTGACAAAACTTCCAAAATCTATTAAATAGCCTGCTGTTAAAAAGAAATGCCTTCCTTGTTTAACTATTGCATCTTTTGATGTTTGTCTGTTATTTAAGAAAGAGGAAATTAAATTAGTAGAAGAAAGGCCAGCATAAAATTTATCTGTACTGTAATGAACTCCAGCTCTTAAATCAGGGCTTATATATGAAGCACTTCCAATGGCTAAAGTTGGGTCATTAGGATCATCATATTCTGCCTGCCCTGCATTATATTTGTACTGACCAATTCCTGCTCCCATTCCGAAAGCCAATCTTGCGCCATTTCCTACCTGTAATTTATATGCAAAATTTAAATAAGCAGTTGATTGCTCTTGTAAACCTATTTTATCCTTCACAACCGATAGGCCTAATCCTATTTGGTCACCAAAAAAACTACCATCTAAAACTAAAGATTGGGTAATTGGCCCTCCTGGTACATCTAACCATTGGTTACGATATAAACCGCTTGCGTTTAAAGTTTCCTTATAACCAGCATAAGCTGGGTTAATAACCAAACTATTAAACATATACTGGCTATACTGGGCATCTTGCTGTGCCTTTGCATAAAAAGTACTTGCTAATAAAGCAAAGCCCAATATTAAACTTTTCTTTATCCTAATCATGTTTTAACAGGGTTATAAAGCCTTTGTAAACTTTAGGTTGGTTGTTTACATTAACTTTTAATAGATAAAAATAAGTGCCGTTATTTAAGCCTAATCCATCCCAAGCATTGCTGTTATTATAATTTTTGGCTTTAAAAATCTCACTTCCCCATCTGTTTATAATAGTAAGTTCGTTATCTGGGAAAAGGTCGATATTTTTGATTTCCCATCTGTCATTTCTACCATCTCCATCCGGAGAAAAGCTATTAAAGAATGTAATTGGGTCGTTATTTGCCAAAATATTAGATAATGCCATTGGCAAATTGCTTACTCTTTTTAATGATGAAAATGTCATCATCTGATTAAGCTGAGCATTTGCACCAGTAAAAGGTCTTGGATTAGATATACCTGCTTTTTCCCATAAATTAAAAGGAATCCAGTTTACCAATTGGTTGGCGTTTCCATCAAATGGGATATTGTAGAAAAAATCATAATTGGCAAAACTTGCGCCTTGCCTTTGATTTAAAATGTGAAAATAATTAGGATTAACCTCATTTACATCAAATCTTTTAGATTGTCTATCAAATCCTTCACCGGTTGGATC
>JACMNZ010000253.1 GCA_014378285.1 Pseudopedobacter sp. | reverse complement strand
TCACAAAATCCCTCATTGCCTTACCGGGATTATCCGTTTTCATAAAGTTTTCACCAATTAGAAATCCGTTAAAGCCAACTTTTTTTAACATCTTAATCGTTTCAGGATTGCTAATGGCACTTTCAGAAATTTTTAAAAACTCTGCTGGGATAATTTCAGCCAAAGACAAAGATGTATCTATGCTAACCGTAAAATCTTTTAGGTTTCTGTTATTTACGCCAATAACATCCAAATAAGGATTTAAACTCCTATCCAATTCTTCTCGGTTATGAACTTCTAATAAAGTGCTCAAACCTAAAGATTTCGCCAATTTCGAAAAACTCAGTATCTCATCAGGCGTTAAACAGGCGGCAATCAACAAAATAATATCAGCGCCTAAGGCTTTGGCTTCTATAATCTGATATTCATCTACCATAAAATCTTTTCGCAAAACAGGGATTTGATTAACGGATCTTGCCATAATCAAATCATCATCATGCCCCATAAAAAAATCATGGTCGGTCAACACAGATAATGCGGAAGCACCCGCAGCCGCATAACCTTTTGTAACTTCCTCAACAGAAACTTTATCGTTTATGATTCCTTTAGAAGGAGATTTTCTTTTAAACTCTGCAATAATTCCTGATTTTAAAGGGTCAGTCAAAAAATCTTTTAAAGAGTATGTTTCACGGTTAAAACCCACAACTCTCTCTAAATCTTCTATTGTTTTTTTGGCTTTCGCCGATGCAACCTCTTCTTTTTTACGGGCAACTATTTTTTCTAGGATATTCATTTTTTCTAATATTTAGAGACTTACGAAGTTTATAAATCTTCGTAAGTCTTAAGATAGGTTAGCTTTAAGCAAATGTCAAAAAGCGATTTCGATTTTACTATAAATCTGATTTCAGCCTTTCAGCCAATTCCCAATCATTTCTTTTCCAAATTCTGTCAAAACAGATTCTGGATGAAACTGAACACCTCGTACATCTAAATTTTTATGGCGTAAAGCCATCATTACTCCTTTTTCATCAGTAGCAGTAATTAATAATTCAGCAGGCAAATTATCAGATTTTACTGCCCAAGAATGATATCTGCCTACATCAAAGCCGCTTTGTAATCCCTTAAACAATAACTCTTCGGCATCTGTAATTACCAATTTGGTAGCAGTGCCATGTACCGGTCTTTCTAAATTATAAAGCTCGCCACCAAAAACCTCGGCAATAGCTTGCTGACCCAAGCAAACGCCCAAAATACTTTTTGTTATAGCATATTTTTTAATCACATCCAATAACAAACCTGCTTCAGAAGGAATACCTGGGCCAGGAGAAAGCAATATTTTATCGAATTGTACTACATCCTCCAATTCAAATTTATCGTTCCTCCAAACTGTTGCGTCCTCTCCTAATTCGTTCAGTAAATGCACTAAATTGTAAGTAAAAGAATCGTAATTATCTATGACTAAAATTTTCATGTTTTATTTGCTAAAAGCAAAATGCTAAGGGCTAAAAGCTAGCAAACTCTTTAGGATTGCTTTTAGCTTTTTTCCCTTAGCTTTCGGCTTACATTATATTTCCTGTGCTTGTTTCAAAGCGTTTCTTAACGCAGCAACTTTATGGTTTACCTCGTTCATTTCAGATTCTGGATTAGAATCTGAAACAATCCCTGCTCCTGCCTGGTAATGTAACTTGTTGTTTTTGCTTAAGAATGAACGTATCATAATTGCATGATTAAAATCTCCATTAAAACCCATAAAACCAATCGCTCCGCTATAAAAACTGCGTTTTATGTTTTCATACTCATCAATCAATTCCATTGCCCTATATTTTGGCGCACCACTTAACGTACCGGCCGGGAAAGTATCTGCAACAATTTTAAAAGGGTTTACACCCTCCTTTAACTCACCACTTACCTTAGAAACCAAATGAATTAAATGTGAATAAAACTGAACTTCTTTATACGCTTTAACTTCTACATTTATGCAATGTCTGCTTAAATCATTCCTAGCCAAATCTACCAACATCACATGTTCTGCAGATTCTTTAGGGTCGTTTTCTAGTTTTTCGGCGATAATTTTATCTTGGATATCATTACCAGACCTTTTAAAAGTACCCGCTATCGGAAAAATAGACGCAATTCTATTTTTTATAGTTAGTTGAGCTTCGGGCGAAGACCCAAAAATTTTAAAGCTACCGTAATCAAAGTAAAATAAATAAGGAGAAGGATTAATGGAGCGTAAAGCCCTGTAAACATTAAATTCATCTCCTAAAAACGAAGTTTGAAAAGCTCGGGAAGGAACGATTTGGAAAACATCTCCCCTAAAAATGTGCTTCTTCATTTTTTCTACCAAACTCATAAAATCACCATCAGTTAGGTTAGAGGTTTCTTCTCCTTTTAAGGTAAAATGATATTCAGGGAAATTTTTGTTCTGAATTAGGTATTCAATTTTTTCTAAACTATCGCCTTCTTCATCAAACTCGCTTCTGTTTTTTACAATATAAAGTTCGTTTTTAAAATGGTCTATAGCAATGATGTATTTATAAATATGATATTGAAAGGTGGGGATTTCCCTTTCGTTTTCTGTATCTACTTTAAGCTTAATGTCTTCAAAATATTCTACAGCTTCGTGAGTAAAATAACCAAATAATCCATCGGCAATAAACTTTAAGGAGGTATCTGCGTTGCTACTAAAGTTTTTTCTAAAGCTGTAAACCTCATCACTTAGTATAAAATCGCCTTCTGCGATAATTTCTTTAGAACCATCAGGAAAAGATTTCTTTAGTTTTTTGTTTTCGATGATGATACCTGCTATTGGCTCGCAACAAATATAGCTCATGCTGTTTTCACGACTATGATAATCAGAGCTTTCTAACAATAAACTATTTGGAAAAACATCGCGTAAACGCAAATAGATGCTTACCGGAGTGGTTGTATCTGCCAGTAATTTTTTAAAAGAAACGTCTAATTTAAAATCCTTCATATTTATTAATTATCAAATTTAATTCATAAAAAAACCCGACGTGTTGAGCGTCGGGTCATATTTGTTTAGGTTTGGATTAAATTCTTTTTAAAATACAAATAAGGTTACCGAGGCTATACTTTTATTGTGCCACCACGCTTTTATTGTATTGCTATTATTATTCATTATGACACAAAAATATAAAGAAAAATGACTTTTGAAATTTTTTATGAAAAATAATTAATCAAAACTTTATACAGTCCACTTTGGATAACCTGCCGGCATTGATAAGATAGCCAACAATACAATTACGATAGCAATTGTATAATAAATATAAATTGCCCTATGTTTTGCCTTAGCTTCAATTGCTTTTTTAGATTTTGAATAACCGATTGTAATTAGGATGATAGCCAAAATCATCATGGTAATATGTTCTACATTCCAGTATCTATAAGCTGGATTGCTCATTTGTTTAAAATCTACATTTGGGCTGATGAAGTATAAAACCAAGCCAATCAATAATTGAGTATGTGCAGAAATTAACGCAAAAAGATTTATTTTTTTGTTGGTGGCCGTGTAAGGCTTGTTCCCTGCTGTAACAGCTTGAAAGATGGATAATAGGACTAATATTAAGACAATGTATCTTAAAAATGAGTGTAAATGAAGTAAACCGGTGTACATATAATTTAATTTTTAGCAAATATAACACAAAAAAAGCGGTCTGTAATTTTACAAACCGCTTAACTCAACCTCACTCAAAAATAATAATAAATTATATTTTAAATAACACTCATTTCAATAACGAAAAAGAATACAAATTAGATTTTTTATCGCACAAAAAAATTACATGTTTAATTAAGTAATTAAATTAAAACTTTTTAGATTTAAAATTTAAACCCTTTTTGTATGAAAAAATTATTACTCTTATTCTTTCTTTCAGGATTTGCTTCCTTTCTAAAAGCTCAGGAAACTTATCCTGTAAATGGTTCTGCAGATTATCGCACAGGTCAGTTTGCTTTTATCAATGCCACTATTATTGTTGATGCAGATAAAGCCATCAATAATGGAGTATTGCTAATCAAAAACAATAAAATTGAAAATGTTGGCGCCGGTATAACTATCCCCAAAGGCTATGTGGTGATTGATGTTAAAGGAAAATATATTTATCCTTCTTTGGTAGATGCGTTTTCTACCTACGGTTTGCCAGAAACGCCTAAACAAAGTTTTAGTTTTAGAGGTAGCAATCCCATTTTTACTTCTACTAAAAATGGCGCATATAACTGGAACGAAGCAATAAGACCAGAAATGCATGCAAATACTATTTTTAGTATCGATGCAAAAAAAGCGGAAGATTTAAAGAAAAACGGTTTTGGTGCAGTAAATACAATAATTACAGATGGCATTGCAAGAGGAACTTCTGCGGCAGTAAGTCTTGATAACGAAAGTTCTAATCTTTCAGTTTTAAAAGCAGAAACTGCGGCTAATTATTCTTTTAATAAAGGCACAGCAAAAACAGATTATCCAAGTTCTTTGATGGGAGCAATCGCATTATTAAGGCAAACATATTTAGATGCCAATTGGTATAAGAAACAAAATAAAGAATACAACATTTCTTTACAAGAGTTTAATCAGCAACAAAGCTTGCCTCAAATTTTTGAAGTTAGTGATTGGGAGAATGTTTTAAGGGCCAATAAAATTGCTAAGGAGTTTGGTAAACAATATATTTTTAAATCCGGTGGAGATGAATATCAAAGGATAGAAGCTATAAAAGCAACTGGTGCAAAATTCATCATCCCAATCAATTTCCCAAAAGCTTTTGACGTAGAAGACCCAGCAGATGCAAGTGCAGTAACTTATACCCAGATGAAGAATTGGGAATTGGCACCTACAAACCCAGCTAGACTAGAAAAAGCAGGGATAGAATTTGC
The DNA here is from genome assembly GCA_014378285.1 of Pseudopedobacter sp. Lineage (GTDB taxonomy): Bacteria > Bacteroidota > Bacteroidia > Sphingobacteriales > Sphingobacteriaceae > Pseudopedobacter. Next base: position 4,061 of record JACMNZ010000253.1, on the reverse strand, counting down.
CATTACAGCTTCGGATTTGGAAAACCCTAAAGATTTTTGGATAAAGTTAAAAGCCGCAATCGATAATGGTTTATCGCAAAAACAAGCTTTAAAATCCTTGACGGAAATTCCAGCAAAGATGTTGGGAATAGATAATATGGTGGGTTCTATCACCAAAGGAAAAGAGGCAAACTTTTTAATTACTTCCGATTCTCTTTTCAAAAAAGGAAATATCATTTACGAAAACTGGACTCAGGGAAAAAAATACATTGTTTCACAAATGGACGTGAAAGATTTACGTGGCGATTATAGCCTGGTAATTGGTGGTGTTGGAAGTTTAATAATGAAAATTGGTGGTAGCATAGGCAGTTACGATATCAATATAGAAAGAACTGGTGCTGATAGTGTTAAAACTAAAGGAACTTTTACCCGTAATGGAGATTTAATTAGCGCCTATTTCGATTTAAAGAAAAAGCCTGTTGGCGATATCCGTTTAACGGGATATTTAGACAAAACTAATCCAACAATTTTAAAAGGGGATGCAGTATTAAACGATGGAACATCTTCTAATTTTACTGCTACTTTAACAGCTCCGTTCAAAGAAAAAGATAAAAAGGAAGAGCCAAAAGAACCGGTAATTCTTGGTAATATTATTTATCCATTTACTGCAAATGGAAATATAGAAATCCCGAAACAAGAAACTGTTTTGTTTAAAAATGCTACCGTTTGGACAAACGAAAAAGATGGTATTGTTAAAAATACAGATGTGCTGATTGAAAACGGAAAGATAAAAGCCATTGGAAAAAATTTATCTGCAGGTAGTGCAAAAGTGGTTGACGCTACTGGTAAACATTTAACTCCAGGAATAATTGATGAACATTCACACATTGCCATTAGCAATGGCGTAAATGAAGGTACGCAAGCAGTGACTTCTGAAGTTAGGATTGGAGATGTTTTAGATTCTGAGGACATCAATATATATCGTCAATTGGCTGGTGGTGTTACTACGACGCATTTATTACATGGCTCTGCAAATCCAATTGGGGGGCAAACGCAATTAATTAAAACTCGTTGGGGCAAAACGCCAGAAGAATTAAAGTTTGCTAACTGGGAAGGCTTTATCAAGTTTGCCTTGGGCGAAAATGTGAAACAGAGTAACTGGGGCGAATATAATAGCATTCGTTTCCCACAAACCCGAATGGGAGTACAACAGGTTTTTATAGATGCCTTTACTAGGGCAAAGGAATATCAAAAAGACTGGACAGCCTATAACGGCACAAAAAATAAATCGGGTTTAACCCAACCAAGAAAAGATTTAGAATTAGATGCATTGGTAGAAATCTTAAACGATACCCGCCACATTACTTGCCACTCTTATGTACAATCAGAAATTAATATGTTAATGCATGTTGCAGATACATTAGGTTTCAAAATAAACACATTCACACATATTTTAGAGGGTTATAAAGTTGCCGATAAAATGGCTAAACGAGGTATTGCAGGTTCTACCTTTGCAGATTGGTGGGCTTATAAAATGGAAGTTTGGGATGCTATCCCCTACAACGGAAAAATTATGCATGATGTTGGCGTGTTAACCGCTTTCAATTCTGATGATGCAGAAATGGCTAGAAGATTAAACCAAGAAGCAGGTAAAGCAGTAAAATATGGCAATGTTAGCGAAGAAGAGGCCTTTAAATTTGTGACTTTAAATCCTGCTAAAATGCTACATATAGAAAATAAAGTGGGTAGCGTAAAGATTGGTAAAGATGCCGATTTAGTGCTTTGGTCTGATAATCCATTATCGATTTACGCTAGGGCAGAGAAAACTTTTGTTGATGGCGTTAAATATTGGGACATAGATAATGATGCGCAAAAACAAAAGGAACTGAAGGCAGAAGAAGCTCGTTTAATACAAAAAATGATCGACTCTAAAAATGTAGGTTCTAAGACTCAACGTCCTTCTTATGTTAAACCAAGCTTAAATACTTGCGATACCATGGAAGAAAATTATTCAGCAATTCACGCACATTAATTGGCAGTTTAAATCGTAAAAACATGAAAAATTTTATATATCAATGCTTTGCAATTTGTTTTGCCACTACGGCAACTTTTGCACAAGCAACTATTTCTCCGGCTAAACCACAAAACCAAACCATTGCCATTGTTGGCGGCACAATTCATATTGGTAACGGAAAGGTAATAGAAAACGGAACCATTATTTTTACTAACGGTAAAATTACCTCCGTACAAGAAGGTAATGCGCAACCGCAAAATATGATGGTGGTGCAAGCGCAAGGCAAACAAATTTATCCGGGTTTTATTGCTCCTGTAAATCAAATGGGTTTAGTGGAAGTAGAATCTGTAAGGGCAACTTTAGATGCGCAAGAAACCGGTACAATTAATCCTCACGTAAGATCGCTTATTGCTTACAATACAGAATCCAGAATCATTCCTACCGTTCGTTCTAACGGGATTTTGTTTTCGCAACCAACGCCAGAAGGAGGTTTAGTTTCAGGAACTTCTTCAGTAGTACAATTGGATGCTTGGAATTGGGAAGATGCCGCTTACAAAAAAGATATGGCTATTCATTTCAATTGGCCATCTTCTACTGTAAGAATAGGAAGAAGAGCTGGTGGCGTAACGGAAGAACAACAAAAACAGCGCTACCAAAAACAATTAGCAGATTTAAAAACTTATTTTTCAGAAGCTAGGGCTTACGCCGATGTTGCGAAGCAAGAAACTTCTAACGCTAGATTTGAAGCTATGAGAGGTTTATTTAATGGTTCAAAAAAAGCCTTTGTAAATGTTGATAAGCAAAAAGACATCATCACAGCCGTCAAGTTTTTCGAGGAATTTGGCATCACTCCGGTTTTAGTTGGCGCACAAGAAGCAGTAGAAATTACTGGTTTTTTAAAAGAAAATAACGTTCCAATTATCATGTATCAAAGTCATTCTTTACCAGATAATGATGACGACGATGTTTATTTACCCTATAAAAATGCAAAGATATTACATGATGCAGGTTTATTAATAGCCATGAGCGTGGAAGGTTATTGGCAAGAAAGAAACCTTCCTTTTATGGCCGGAACTGCGGCTGCTTACGGTTTAAGCAAAGAAGAAGCTTTGGCGTTAATCACTTCAAATACCGCCAAAATTTTAGGGATTGATAATATCACCGGGACTTTAGAAGTTGGTAAAGATGCCAACATTGTTATCTCTTCTGGCGATGCTTTAGATATGAGAACCAACAATATTGAAGGCGCTTTTATACAAGGTAGAATGATTGATTTAAACAACGTTCAAAAACAATTGTATAAAAAGTACGCTGATAAATATGGTATAAAAGCAGATTAATCAGAAAAACAAAGGTATTGCATTTGGCAGCCGATAGCCCCGTCTTCTGCTAAATCTTTTACAGTTTGTCAAAAACAAACCATAAAAGGATACCGCTGCCAGCCAGGTTTAGCTATAAAGGTTAACCCATTTTAACTCCCTGAGAATTAATTTTTCAGGGAGTTTTTATTTGAACTATAACTAATATTCAAATAATCATAAACAGTTTAAAATTCTTTAAGAAGCAAAAGTTAGGCTTTGGCACTAAGGCTTACGCTAGTTGGTATTTCTATCTTAAATTTGTTTTTAATTATGGCATACTAATTGGTAATAATTCAAATCGATCATTTAATTATTATTTTAAGAAATACACCTTTTAAAAAGGTTTAATCGTTTAAGTACATTAATTATTAAAAATTAAGAATCATGAAAAGAAAAAATTCAATTTGCAATATCCTTAAGAGTATATCTTTTGTTTTGCTGGCAGTTACTATATTGGTTTCTTGTAAAAAGACCAGTAATTCTGATACGGGAAAATTATCTCTCCAATTTAATGCATTAAACTCAGGAGTGGTAAAAACAACAAGTATTTCGGATATACAAACCTTTAGTACCTCCGTTACAACTAACGCTGTCCCAACAGGTATTAATTGGACATCAGGTTATATTTACGTTTCTGAAATTGACTTTAAAGCAGTTAAGGACAATACCACCGAAATCAAATATAAATCTGAAGGATCAAGAAAAGT
>JACMNZ010000252.1 GCA_014378285.1 Pseudopedobacter sp. | reverse complement strand
TGAATTTAGCAATGACAATTGAAGTGGATCCAGAGGCAGAACTGACCATGGTAATTGATAAAGGAAATGGAGATTTTGTTAAACTAAAAGAGGATGCACAATTAAGTGCCGGTATAGATCCATCTGGTAAGGTAAGTTTAACTGGTAAATATGAATTGAAAGAAGGTTTCTATGAGATGTCTTTTAATTTTATTAAACGTCAGTTTCAAATTCAGAAAGGAAGCACCATTTTATGGACAGGCGACCCTTTATCTGCAACTTTGAATGTTACTGCGATTTATATTGCTAATGCAGCTCCTATAGATTTAGTAGGCGATCAATTAGCATCAGGGTCTGCAGCGGTAAGAAATACTTATAAGCAAAAACTGCCATTTAATGTATTGTTAAATATGGATGGTGAGTTACTTAAACCTGAAATTTCATTTGATGTCACTTTGCCGGATGGCAATTACAATGTTTCTACAGATATTATAAATACCACAAAAACTAAACTTGCCCAATTAAGAGAGCAACCTTCTGAGCTTAATAAACAGGTTTTTGCATTGTTATTATTGAATAGATTTATTGGTGAAGATCCTTTTGCCAGTGAGGCTGGAGGTGGCGGAGCCGAGTCTTTAGTAAGACAAAGTGTAAGTAAGATAATCTCTCAACAATTGAATGATTTTGCTGGTAATTTAATTTCAGGTGTGGAGCTTAATTTTGACTTAGAGTCTACGGATGATTATACTACGGGAAACCGCGAGAACCGTACAGATTTAAATGTTGGTCTTTCTAAGCGTTTGTTAAACGATAGACTAAAAGTTACCATAGGTAGTAGTTTTGGTTTAGAAGGTCCGCAACAAAGTAACCAACAAACAAATAATATTGCTGGTGATGTTGCCGTAGATTATTCGCTATCAAAAGATGGAAGATATTTGTTGAGGGCATATCGTAAAAACCAATATCAAGTTGCCTTGCAAGGGCAAGTGATAGAAACCGGATTAGGATTTGTCATTACTATGGATTACAACAAGTTTAAAGAGCTTTTTGAGAAATCAAAAGTTAAAAAAGAAGATAAAAAGAAAGAAAATACAGAGAGTAAATAACATGAAATTTAAGCATACTATATATCTACTAACTATATCTTTATTTATTGCATCTTGTAGTAATACTAAGTTTTTGCCTAAAGGCGAGTTGTTGTTTGTTGGCTCTAAAATAAAGATTGAGGGAGATAGCGTTACCAAAAGAGAAAAATCTATCTTAAATGATGAGCTAGAGAGCATATTAAGACCACGCCCAAACTCTTCAATATTAGGATTAAAGTATAAATTATACATTTATAACATAACCAAAACGGATAAAAAAAAAGGTTTAAAGCATTATTTGAACACAAAAATTGGGCAACCTCCAGTTTATTTTTCTAAGGTAAATTTAGATTATAACGTAAAACTGATTGAGAATAGATTGGATAACCGTGGTTATTTTAAAGGTAGGGCTTACGCTGATTCAACATCGAAAAATAAAAGAGCAACAGCTATTTATACCGTTAGACCTAATTTTCAATATAAAATAAGAGAGATTAAATACCCAACAGACTCTAGCAAGTTAGGTAAAGCAGTAACAACATTAAAAGAAAGCAGTTATTTTAAACCCGGCGAACCTTATGATTTGGACAAGATAAAAGCTGAAAGAACTAGGATTGGTGCCAAGTTAAAAGAAGAAGGTTTCTTTTACTTCGGTCCAGATTATTTAATTGCGCAAGTGGATAGCACCGTGGGAAAACATCAAGTAGATATTATCCTTAAAATTAAAAATGAAACTCCAAACCAAGCAAAAAAAATTTTCAGTATAGGCAATATTTATGTTTATCCAGATTACAGTTTAGGTAATGATAGCATTCAGAAAAGTATAGATTCTATCCAGGTTTATAAAGATTTGATTGTTATTGATCCCAAGAAAAAATTTAAACCTGCCATTTTTGATAGGGCCTTACAATTTAAAAAAGGAGATATTTATAACAGAACCAATCACAACCTTTCTTTAAATAGATTGGTAAATGTAGGGACATTCAAATTTGTTAAAAATGAATTTAGACCTTCCAATTCTTTAAAAAATACTCTTGATGCCTACTATTATTTAACCCCACTGCCAAAAAAATCAATCAGAGTAGAGTTATTGGGTAAAACCAACTCCGCAAACTATACAGGAACGGAAGTGAACTTAAATTGGACAAATAGAAACGTTTTTAGAGGTGCAGAACAATTAACGGTTACTGCTTTCGCAGGAGTAGAGACGCAGGTTTCCGGACAGAATGGTGGATTTAACGTTTTACGTTTTGGCGGCGATGCAAGTTTAACTTGGCCAAAATTTGTTTTGCCATTCTTAAAATATAATTCTGTAGGAGCTTACACGCCAAAAACCGTTGCAACTTTAGGATTCGAATATCAAAATCGTTCACAATTATATTCTTTAAATACATTTAGAGGCTCGTTTGGATATTTATGGAAAGAAAATTCTAGAAAGGAGCATTTATTAAAACTTACGGAAATTACCTATACAAACTCTTCAAATGTATCGCAGCTTTATATGGATCAGATAAGTAAAAATCCTACCTTACAGAGAGTAATTGATAAACAACTCATTTTTGGTCCAACCTACAGTTTTACTTATACCACAACTGCAGAAACTCAAAAGAAAAACACCTTATATTATAAAGGTCAGGTAGATTTAGCAGGAACAATAGTAGGATTATTTAAAAATGGAGATGCTTTAAATGGAAATACCGCAAATATTTTTCAAGTTCCTTTTAGTCAATTTGTAAAAATAGAAAACGATTTTAGGGATTATTTTAAAATAGGTTACAAATCCACAATAGCAAGTAGAATTATTGCCGGCGTAGGTTTACCTTATGATAATTCTGCCCAATTGCCATTTATTAAACAATTTTTTATTGGTGGTACAAATAGTTTGAGAGGTTTTAGGGCAAGATCAATTGGGCCCGGAAATTACAAAAAGGAAGTAGATGCAAATGCATTTTTACCTGATCAATCTGGAGATTTAAAATTAGAGTTAAATGCCGAGTATCGCTATGATTTCACATCGATATTTAAGGGCGCATTATTTACAGATGCCGGAAATATTTGGTTATTAAACAGAGACCCACTAAAACCAGGAGCAAAATTCAGCAACCAATTTTTAAGTGAACTTGCTGTTGATGCAGGTGCGGGATTGAGGTTAGATTTGTCGTTTTTAATTTTACGTTTAGATTTAGCTTTCCCCATTAAAAAACCCTATTTACCAAGAGGTGATAGATGGGTAATCAACGATATTAACTTTGGAGATAAAGCTTGGAGAAAAGAAAACTTGGTATTTAACTTAGCAATTGGCTATCCGTTTTAGGTTTATTGTTATTTTTGAGCTTAAAATCCTTTTTTTTG
>JACMNZ010000032.1 GCA_014378285.1 Pseudopedobacter sp. | reverse complement strand
CCAAGCAGTTCCTCTGCTTAATAAACCTACTTTTAACAAGCCTTTTTCTAGGTAAACTCTATTGATATCTGTAATCTCCAGCTCTCCGCGAGGAGAGGGTTTAATGTTTTTTGCTATATCTACTACTGTATTATCATAAAAATAAAGACCAGGGACTGCATAATTTGATTTAGGGTTTTCTGGCTTTTCTTCTATGGAAATTGCCTTTTTGTTTTCATCAAATTCTACAACACCATATCTTTCCGGATCGTGAACCGGATAAGCAAAAACTACGCCTCCTTTAGGATCATTATTTGCTTGCATCAATTTGGCCATTCCGTCGCCAAAGAAAATATTATCTCCTAAAACTAAAGCTACTGCATCATCGCCAATAAAATCTGCTCCTATAATAAATGCTTGTGCTAAACCATCAGGTGAAGGTTGTTCTGCATAAGAAAATTTGCAGCCCATGTTGATTCCATCTCCTAATAAAGTTTTAAACCCGGGTAAATCTTGAGGAGTAGAAATGATTAAAATTTCATTGATTCCCGCTAACATTAAAGTAGCCAATGGGTAATAAATCATCGGTTTATCATAAACCGGCATCATTTGTTTGCTAACTGCCAAAGTTAAAGGATGCAATCTTGAACCTGTTCCCCCTGCTAAAATGATTCCCTTCACTGTGTAATTTTTTTGATAGTTTGCAAATGTAAAAAATTTATATCTGATTCAAAGCATCAATATTCATCTCTAATTCTTGATACCATTCTTCTCCATATTTTCTAATTAATGGCTCTTTTAAGAATTGATAAACTTTTACTTTATGTTCTTCCCCAAAACTACAAGCAGGGCTACAAATGCTCCATCTATCGTAATTTAGCATATCAAAATCTGGATATTGGGTTAATCTGATAGGGTATAAATGACAAGAAATAGGTTTCTTCCAATCTACAAGTCCTTGTTCATAGGCTTTTTCTATGGCACATTTTGTAATGCCATTTTCCCAAGTTACATAAGCACATTCCTTGTTCCCGTCTACGCAAGTAGTGGTATAATCACCCTCAAAATCTTTTACGTAGGTTCCTTGAGATTCAATTGCTTCAATGCCTTTTTGCGTCATAAGATGCTTTACCTTTGGATAAATATCATCCAAAATTTGAAGTTCATCTTCATTTAATGGAGCTCCAGAATCTCCTTCTATACAGCAAGCGCCTTTACATTTATCCAAATTACAGATAAAGTTTTCTTTTGCGAGCTCATCGGAAACCAAATGCCCTCCCACTTCTATCATTATTTTTTCTTGCATAGTAGATGAATTTTAAATAATTAATGTTTTAGGTAGCATAACAGGATTTGCTGAATAATAGTTTCTTAATAATCTTTTGTGCGTTTTAACACGCTATCCACTATATCTTTTTTTTGTCTTATTCTTCAAATCCGCTCAGAATGACAAAAAAAAGGATACCGTTCCTATCGTTAACGCCTTGTATAATGGAAATAAAATCCTGTAATATTAAATTTTATTTCCCTCTTCATCAACAATCCCTCTCTTAGCAGCTGGATTTCCAAACCATAATTCAAAATCATTTACTGTTTTTGTAAT
>JACMNZ010000251.1 GCA_014378285.1 Pseudopedobacter sp. | reverse complement strand
ATCGTTTAATTTTCTAATTAAGGAAATATCTCCAATCACATAAGTTTTATCAACTTCTTCTACACCTGTGTTATAAATTCCAACAATCTCAAACTTCCTTTTTCTTAAAGTTTCTTGTATAAAATACATCAAGAAATCATCGCCTACTTTAAGATTTAAACGTTTTGCCAGTTTTTCTGATACGATAATTTGTTTAGAGGCAGCAACACTATCAGAAAAATTAATCGTTTTACCTGAAATTAATATATTCTTAAAATAAGACCAATCGTAATTTGAATCAACTCCCTTTAAAACAACCCCTTCAACTTCATTATTTGCTTTTATGATACCCGGTTTTGTAGCAAACGGAACAATATGCTCCACCCCTTTTTCCTTTTTTGCATCAGATAAATATTTGGGCTGTAGGGTAAACGGCGAATTTTCATAAGATGAATTTAAATCATATTTAATAAATTGGATATCACCATTAAATCCCCTTACTTTTTCTCTAATTTCAGCCTTAAATCCTTTAACAATTCCTAATGATAAAATCATTACCCCCAATCCAAGCATAATGCCAACAATAGCAATCCTAACAATCAATTTAGAGAAAGTGCGTTCTGCTTTTAGCGAAATTCTGTTAGCTATAAATAATCCTAAATTCAAAAGCTTTTTGTTAATTTGATAATCGCAAATATGCAATCAATTCTATAAAATCAATCTTTTAAAAATGATAAATATAAGGTTTAATGTGTTTTTTCTTTTAACGATGCCTTTTTGGGTGGCTTGTAATATTTGCAGTATGGCAAAAATAGAAACATTTGATAAAAAGACTGACCAAAATATATCTGCAAAGGTTCAAATTAAGATATTAACAGGTGCTGATCAAACTAAAAAATATTTATCTATTTTAAAAGGTAAAAAAGTAGGTTTGGTTATCAATCAAACTGCAGAAATAAATGGTGTGCCTTTGGTTGATACCTTAAAAAGTTTAGGTATAAATATTAAAGCCGTTTTTGGCCCCGAACATGGTTTTAGGGGAAATGCCGATGCTGGTGAAAAAGTTGGGAATTACGTTGATAAAAAAACCGGATTTTTGGTAATTTCTCTTTACGGAGCTAAAAGTGCACCATCAAAAGAAGACCTTAAAAATATTGATTTAATGGTTTTTGACATACAAGATGTTGGCGCTAGATTTTACACCTATACCATTACGATGGCTAAAATTATGCAGGCTTGCGCCGATTATGATATTCCGTTAATGATTTTAGACCGACCAAACCCCAACGGAGATTTGATAGATGGACCAATCTTAAACCCCAATTTTAAATCTGGAGTTGGGATGCATCCAATACCAATTTCCCATGGTTTAACGGTTGCCGAGTTTGCACAAATGATTAATGGTGAGGGTTGGTTAAATGGTGCAAAAAAATGTGAATTAATTATCATAAAAAATGCTAATTACAAACATAGCGATGAATATATATTACCTGTAAAACCATCTCCAAACCTTCCAAATAATCTTTCTATCTATTTATATCCAAGTTTATGTTTATTTGAAGGAACTGTTTTAAGCCAAGGTAGGGGGACTTTATTTCCTTTTCAGGTTTTGGGTCATCCTTTATTAAAAGATAATTATAATTTCACTTTTACCCCAAAAAGTATTGATGGAATGAGCAAAAACCCACCATTAGAAAATCAGCTTTGCTATGGGATTGATTTTAGAAAAATGGATTTAGAAAAAATACGAAATGAAAAGCAATTGAACATTAAATTACTGTTGGATATCTATAAAGCCTTCCCGGATAAGGAACATTTTTTTAATCCTTTCTTTAACAAATTGGCAGGTAATGATATTTTAATGCAACAAATTAAGGCCGGAAAAAACGAGAAAGAAATTAGAGATAGTTGGCAGCCTGTTTTAAACAATTATAAAGTAAAACGTAAGGAATATCTGCTATACAACTAACTACAAAATTTAACCTTCAATCTCTATCCCAATTGCCTTTAAAAGAATAGAAGCATTAAAAGTTTTGCATTCCCCATTTTTAATTTTATAATCAAAAAACATCTCTTGGTTTTCTATAGTAATATCAAAATTGAAATTTCTTAATTGAGTAGGATATTCTTTTTCAAGTTCTGCAATTTGAAGATCATGAGTGGCAATAAATCCTGGAGTTTGTTGTGCAATCAGTTTTTTGATAAATACTTTAGAACCCAAATATTTATCCTTACTATTTGTTCCTCTTAGCATTTCGTCAATTAAAACAAAACTGTTTTGATGGGATTGAGTAAAATCTAAAATCATCTTTAAACGGTCAATCTCTGCTTTAAATGTAGATGTTTGGTTGGCCAAAGAATCTTTAATACGCATATAACTGATTAAACTAAAAATGGAAGTCTCCATGTTTTTAGCGCAAACTTTTGCACCTGCATAAGCTAACACCATATTAATACCAACGGTTCTTAAAAAAGTTGATTTCCCTGCCATGTTAGAGCCCGTAATCACATCCACTGTAATATTTTTAGCTAAGTTAAAATCATTATCTACTCTTTCATTCTGATTTATCAATGGATGACCAATTGCTTCTGATTTGAAACAATATTGTTCATTGATTTTTGGATATATCCAATTAGAATGATTAAAACTAAATGTACTTAAGCTAATTAAAGCCTCAAAATTGACTAAAACATCAAAAGCATTAACAATTTCTACTTTATTTTTAATTTCCCATTTTGATAGTTTTTTCAAGGTTCTTAAATCCCATTGAAAAAATAGATTTAGGAAAATACCAACTATCGGGTTTAACCTACTATTTAAACTGTTTAATATTTTTGATAGAGAAAAAATTTCTTGGCTAATTAGCTCGTTCTTTTTTATGGATGATTTGAATTGAATTAACAAAGCGCTTTTCCATTCCTCATTTTCAATCCATTTTATATTTTCTGCATAATGAGACAATCCATTAACATTTTTTCCTATCTGTTCATGAATCTGATCTATTTTTTGTTTATAAAACATGTATCCCACGCCACTAAATAATAATATCAGTCCGAAGATGTTCCATAAAATCCCATTGAATATCATGGCTAAAATTAAAACTGCAATAGATAAGACTGGAGTTAATAAAATGAGAATATTAACAAATTTGGCATTTAAAAAATCTAGCTTATTAGGTAAAAAATCTTTAAAAAAAGTTTTTATGACTTCGATTTCAGATTTATCGATATCAAATAATCTGGTCCTAAAATTTAAAGACTCTTCTGTTTTATTAGCTAATTCTTCAATTGCAATTTGTCTTTCTTCTATTTGGATTTTTGTAGAGGTAGCTTTCAAAAAATTAGTCAGAATGTCTTGACTTTCATTTGTTGCGCTTCTATTTAAGTATGCAAATAAAGAATGTGGGCCAAAAATATCTAAATCATCTGTATAAGGATGCTGAGGATTACAAAAACTATCCCCGTTGTTATAAATATTAATTTTATTATCCTTTATATTTATTTCATTTTCAATCAATAACTTTTTAGTGCTTAAAAATTTTAATTTATCTTGACATTTCAATTGCTTTTTAACCAAAAACATAAAGCCAATTAATGATAAAATAACAACTATAATTAATGCTGTAATACCTTGATTAAAAAATAGATAAATTAACAAAATATCAATTCCAAATAAAATCAATCTTCCAAATGAATATTGATTAACCGACTTTTTCAAAGCTTTTATTTCGCTTTCTAATTCTATTTTCAGTTGTAAATAATCGACCATTATAAATTTAAAATCATATCTCAATATAAAACAGAACCGTGTTTTCTCAAACGATTCTGTTTTTTTTAAAATTAAAGCTATTTATTTTTGGATAGCAATTTCTACCCTTCTATTTAAAACCCTACCTTCCTCGGTAGAATTATTTGCAATTGGTTTAGATTCTCCAAAACCTTCGGTAATTAACCTATTAGAGGAAATTCCGTTGTTTACCAAATAAGTCTTTACCGCATTTGCTCTATCAACTGAAAGCATCATATTTCTATTTTCGGTTCCTTCGGCAGAAGAATTTCCGCTCAATAAAAATTTAGTGCTACCATATTTTTTAATCTGGGAAGCAATTTTTTCTAAAGTTGCATAAGAAGAAGTTTTTAATACCGATGAATTAAACTCGAACTGTATGTTTTTTGAATCAAATGATTTATCCATTACTTTGGGGCAACCTCCGTTATCTGAAGTTCCCTTAACTTCTGGGCAATCGTCTATGTCATCAGGCACACCGTCGTTATCAGTATCAACAGATTTTACAGGTTCAGCTTTTTTTGGTTCGTCAACAACCTCTTTCACAGGTACTTGATTTGTAGGTTGGGCTACAGGTTTTTTAGCTTTACATGAAGTGTAAAAAATACCCAGGGTGCATAATGCACATAAAATAATAAAAGTGTTTAAATTTTGTTTGTAATTCATGTTCAATGATAAAGAAATTTGATAAATATTAAATAAAACTCTTTTAATTTTTATATATTATTTGTTGATGATTGAATTTTATAGGTGTTGAAAAAAAAATGCAAGATTTCTATCTTTCGTTTTTAGCCTTTAAAATATTTGCATACATTTATTTTTTAAATCTAAATTTACTCAACTCAACATATTTTTGGTTAACGATATGAATAATATTTTGATAATAGACGACGAAATTGGAATATGTCTAATTTTGTCTAAATTCTTAACCAAGAATGGTTATCAAACTACAACGGCAGAAAGCGGGGAAGCGGCCTTTGAAGAACTTAAAAAACAAAAATTTGATCTTGTACTAAGCGATTTTAGGTTAGAAGATACAGATGGTAGGGAAATTTTGCGAAGGATTAAATCTGAATATCCTGGTTTAATTGTAATTATAGTAAGTGGTTTTGGAGACCCTAATTTAGCTGCAGAGTTAATTAGAATGGGAGCTTATGATTTTATTAACAAACCTATTTATCCAAATGTTATTTTAGAGACTGTAGAAAGAGCTTTAGCCCAAAAATCTGCTTAAAATCTGGTTTCTTTTTTTTACATTGACCTAATAATCATTTAATGAAAATAACCTTACTAGTAATAGGTAAAACAGATGATTCTTATCTATTAGATGGCATTGAAAAATATTTAAAGCGTTTAAGGCACTACATCAAATTTGATATCCAAACATTACCAGATATTAAAAAAACTAAACATTTAAGTGAGCAGGAACAAAAAACCAAAGAAGCAGATCAGTTTCTAAAATTTATACAGCCGCATGATGATGTCATTTTATTGGATGACAAAGGAACAGAGTTTAGCTCGCCGAGGTTTGCAGACCTATTAAATAAAAAGATGATTGCAAGTGTTGGTCATTTAATCTTTTTAGTAGGTGGACCTTACGGTTTTGATAATAGTATTTATCAAAGAGCAAACCATAAACTTTCTTTATCAAAGCTCACTTTTTCTCACCAAATGGTAAGGTTGTTTTTTGTTGAGCAAGTTTACAGGGCATTTACTATTCTAAAAGGAGAACCCTATCACCATGAATAATATTTTATTATGGATTTATTTGGAATAAAAAGGAATTATAGATTTAAAGGTGGCAATCAAAATAATGAAAATAAATTATTTTGGATATTGGTTGTTTTAGTAAGTGTAATTTTTTTGTTGATCTATATTTACAGGTAGTTTTTTAGCTATTACTAGGATTATACATTAAAAACAAAACTTACGTTTACTTCCTTCTCTCCCTGATCATCGATTTCTGCTACTTCTTCTAAAAATAAATCCCAATCTCCATCGGTAAATAAATTTCCCTCATATTCTTTAATATCATCATGGTAATGAAAATACCATTCGTTAAGTTCATCTAAACCATCTAAAGTATAGGCTCTCACACTAAAACCATCTTCATTAAATTGGGCTGTCCAAATACTTTCTAAATCATCAATTTTTGTGCTGATAGACATTTCAATCTCAAAAGCATCAGCAAATTCAGGCAGGCTTCCCAAAAAATCCCTAATCATTGAAGCCTGAGCTAATTCATTAGATTTTGTTATGTTCTTATCTTCTAATAATTGATAAAACTCTAAAAAGTAATTTTGATATCTTAATAGTAGGCTTCTAAAAATTTCACTCATATTTACAATATTAAAATATTTTAATCAAACGGACATAAAAATAAAAATCCTTTGTTTGCAACAATTCCATTTCCATATCAATCTATTTTCTCTACACGTACCATAGAGTAAAATAAAAACCCTACTTTTGTATCCCGTACAAATAGCTTTAAAATTACTCCTAAACTGTTTTTTTAAAGTCTTATTAAAATATAAAATCCATCATGACTAAGTATATTTTTGTTACGGGAGGCGTTACATCGTCTTTAGGAAAAGGTATTATTTCCGCATCATTGGCTAAACTGCTTCAAGCCAGAGGTTACAGCGTAACAATCCAAAAATTTGATCCTTACATAAATATAGATCCTGGAACTTTAAATCCGTATGAACATGGCGAATGCTATGTAACAGAGGATGGTGCAGAAACAGATTTAGATTTGGGTCATTATGAACGTTTTCTGAACGTCCCAACTTCACAAGCTAATAATATTACAACTGGAAGGATTTATCAAAACGTAATCAATAAAGAAAGAGAAGGTGCTTATTTAGGGAAAACGGTACAAGTTGTACCTCATATTACTGACGAAATTAAGCGAAACATGGCCCTTTTAGGCCAAAACGGAGAATATGATATCGTAATTACAGAACTTGGCGGAACTGTAGGGGATATAGAATCTTTACCATTTGTAGAGGCTGTGCGTCAATTTAAATGGGAAATGGGTTCTAGTAATGTGATAGTTATACATTTAACTTTAGTTCCTTTCTTGGCCGCAGCCGGAGAGTTAAAAACAAAGCCTACACAACACTCCGTTAAAATGTTATTAGAATATGGGATACAACCAGATATTTTAGTTTGTAGGACCGAGCATCATATTTCACAAGATTTGAGGAAGAAAATTGCTTTGTTCTGTAACGTGAATTTAAACGCTGTTGTAGAATCTATTGACGCCAAGACAATTTATGATGTGCCTTTATTGATGTTAAAAGAACAACTAGATAGGACAGTACTTTCAAAACTAAAACTCCCTTTAAAAAATGAACCAAACTTAGATAATTGGAAAGATTTTTTGGGAAGATTAAAAAACCCTACTTCAGAAATTAAAATTGGATTGGTAGGTAAATATGTAGAATTACCAGACGCTTACAAATCAATAACAGAATCATTTATACATGCTGGCGCACAAAATGAATGTAAAGTAAGAGTAGAATGTATACATTCTGAGGGAATTACACCAGAAAACGTACAGGCCAAATTGGCCAATTTAGATGGTGTTTTGGTTGCCCCTGGTTTTGGTAACAGGGGTATTGAAGGGAAAATAATCGCCATTCAATTTATTCGTGAAAACAATATCCCTTTTTTCGGGATTTGTTTGGGAATGCAATGTGCTGTTATAGAATATGGTAGAAATGTATTGGGAATAAAAAATGCGCACAGTACAGAAATGGAACAAGAGGAGGAAGATGCTGTAATTTCTATGATGGAAGATCAAAAGAAAATCACACTAAAAGGTGGTACCATGAGGTTGGGTTCTTATGTTTGCGAAATAAAAAAAGGAACTAAGGCATTTCATATTTATGGTAAAACAAAAATAACAGAACGCCACAGACATCGTTACGAGTTTAATAACAAGTTTTTAAAACAATACGAAGATGGAGGTATGATGGCCTCAGGCATTAATCCTGATAATAATTTGGTAGAAATTGTTGAGTTAAAAAATCATCCTTTTTTTGTTGCTGTACAATTTCATCCAGAATTAAAGTCGACGGTAGCAAATCCTCACCCACTTTTCGTTAAATTTGTCTCCGCTTGCTTAGAAAACGCAAAAAAGAAAAATTAAATTTTGATAAAAAGAGGATAGAAAATTAAGAAATGGATAGAAATACGTTTACAGGTTTATTCCTGATATTGGTAATATTAGTTGGATCAACCTTTCTATTAAAACCTTCATCTGAAGATGTTAAAAAAGAGCAATTATTGCAAGACTCTTTAGCCAAGTCTAAAAATATCACAATCATCACCAATAAAGATACTACGCTTGCTATTACAAACAATAGCTCATCTCCCTCAGAAAAAAACCTTACAGATACTGCAAACAAAAATACTGCTATCATCACTAATGAGGAATTTACTGTTTTAGAAAACAAAAATTTAAAAGTTAGCATTTCTAATAAAGGTGGTAAAATTGCCAGCGTAGAAGTTAAAGGCGAAACTACTTATAAAGGCAACCCCCTGATTTTATTTACACCAGAATCTACAAATTTTGGTTTTGAATATAAAGGAACCAATGCTGTTGCAAATACCACTAATAACTTTTTTAATAAATTAGAAGCAAGTAATGGTAAAGTAGTGATGCAGTTGGCTAATGCCGATAGTTCTAATGTTAAATATACTTATACGTTAGCTCCAGATTCTCATCAGGTAGGTTTTAAAGCCGAAGTTAAAGGCTTCCAAAATATCATTACAGATAATTCTTTAATTTTAAATTGGAACACAAAGTTATTACAACAAGAAAAGGATATTACTAATGAGAGAATGGGATCTACCACCTATTATCAAAAAGAAGACGGTACTGTTGATTACTTGAGTGAAAGTAAAGATGAGGATTTACTACTGAATGAAGGGAAAACTAAATGGGTTTCTTTTAAAGAGCACTTTTTTTCTGCTGTTTTAATCCCTAAAGAAAGTTTTAGCAAAGCTGATATTAAAATAACTACTTTGGCAGATAGCTCTGCAATTAAAGCCTACGGTGCAAAGTTAAGCTTGCCCTATAAAAATCAAGATGTTAACAGTTATGAGATGAACTTTTATTTTGGATCTAACAAGTTTAGTCAATTAAAAGATCAAGGTCATGATTTAGAACAAATGGTAAAAATGGGTTGGGGACCATTAAAATGGATCAATAGATTTTTGGTTTTACCCATATTCAATTTTTTCGAAAGCCTAAATTTGGGTTATGGATTGATTATACTTCTGCTGACTATCATTTTAAAATCTGTTTTATTTCCATTTACCTATAAGTCATATCTTTCTATGGCTAAAATGAGGGTGTTAAAGCCCGAAATGGATGAGATAAAGAAGAAAGTTGGAGAAGGCAACCAAGCATTGGTACAGCAAGAGTATTTAAAGTTATATAAACAAGCAGGGGTAAATCCTTTAGGTGGTTGTTTACCTTTGGTTTTCCAAATGCCTTTTATTTTAGCTTTCTTTTACTTTTTCCCAAATTTATTTGAGTTAAGACATGAAAGTTTTTTATGGATGAAAGATCTTTCTACTTATGATGAATTGATAAAATTTGCACCCATACCTCTTTTAGGCTGGAACCACATTAGTTTAATGTGTTTATTAATGACCGTTTCTACTTTGGTTTACACGTACTTTAATAATCAAGTTTCTGGGGCGCAGGGGCAGATGAAATATATTGGTTACATTACCCCATTAATTTTCTTCGGGGTTCTAAATAGTTACCCAGCCGGATTAAACTACTACTATTTGTGTGCTAATGTTCTTACTTTTTCACAACAATATTTCATCAGAAAATTTGTTGATGATGATAAAATACATGCTCAAATACAAGTGAATAAGAAAAAGCCAGAATCTGAAAAGAAAAAAGGCGGATGGCAAAAAAAGATGGAAGATATGATGCGCCAGCAACAACAAAACAACCAACAAAAAAAGAAATAATAGATTTTTCAATAACAAAAAAACCCTATCGTTTAAAACGGTAGGGTTTTTATATGCTTTAAGTATTGCGATTAATTCTCATCAATCACATCTAAAATATTTGAATAAGTATTTGCCCTAATAATTCCCCAATCTTCTTTTTTAAACCATTTAACTTCTGTAATTCCTTCTTCTATTTGCGGAATTAATTTTTGTTTTGATTTTGCTTCCATCGCATACCAATGAGAAACTTTTAAAACAGGTTTACCTTTTATTTCATAAACATGATAGGTTTTTAATAATTTAATTCCTAAAAACTTTATTTTTAAACCACACTCCTCTTCTACCTCTCTTACCGCGGCATCTTTTTTCTTTTCGTTAAGCTCTAATTTTCCTTTCGGTAAATCCCAACGCCCGTTTCTTTTAATAAAAAGATATTTATTTTCATCGCTATGAACCAAGCCGCCAGCGGCTTCTATAACTCTAATTTTATTTTTTATGGTTTTAAAACAAATTTTTGCATCGTCACAAATAAGATAAAATTTAGCGTTTGGGTTATTAGCTAAGGCTTTGTAAAATGTTAAAAAATCAAAGTCTTGATCATCAATAAGTTGATGGTCTAGGGCATCATAAGGCTTAATAGAAGTTATAATCAAGCACTTTTGGTTAATATAAATGTTGTATTTTTGAGCCATGTACAATAATAGTGAGATTGAACAGAAAATTGCTGAATTCTTGTTGCAAATAAAAGCAATTAAATTACAACCTGCTAATCCTTTTACTTGGGCTTCTGGT
>JACMNZ010000250.1 GCA_014378285.1 Pseudopedobacter sp. | reverse complement strand
ATGGCATACAACTTACTAAAAGGAAAAAGAGGAATTATTACTGGCGCATTAGATTCAAATTCTATCGCTTGGAAAGTAGCAGAAAAAGCGTATGAGGAAGGTGCAACTTTTGTGCTTACTAATGCTCCTATTGCCATGAGAATGGGGGAAATAAATAATTTAGCAGAGAAGACAAACTCTAAGATTATCCCTGCCGATGCAACCAATGTAGAAGATTTAACTAAACTTTTTACTGAAGCTCAAGAAATTTTAGGTGGTAAAATCGATTTTGTTTTGCATTCTATTGGTATGAGCGTTAACATCAGAAAGAAAATTCCTTACACAGAATCTAATTACGATTACTTTGCAAAAGGAATAGATGTTTCTGCTATGTCTTTGCACAAAATGTTGGCCGTCGCAAAAAAATTGAACGCTATTAATGAAGGAGGTAGCGTAGTTGCTCTAACTTATATGGCCGCACAACGTACCTATCCTTTCTATACTGATATGGCTGATATTAAAGCGATGTTAGAGTCAATAGCTCGTAGTTTTGGTTATCATTATGGAGTTGATAAAAAAGTGCGCATCAACACAGTATCGCAGTCTCCTACACGCACAACTGCTGGTTCTGGTATTAAAGGTTTTGATAATTTCTATGATTTCGCAGATAAAATTTCTCCTTTAGGCAATGCAGATGCTGCATCTTGTGCTGATTATTGCATTACTTTATTCTCTGATTTAACGCGTATGGTTACCATGCAAAATCTTTTCCATGATGGGGGTTATTCTTCTACTGGAGTAAGTATGGAAGTTATGAATCAAATTGGTGGTGGAGAATAGTTAATAGAAATAAAATATTAAATTTAAAAGTCTGATGAAAACATAATTTCATCAGACTTTTTGTTTAAAAAATTTATAATTTATTTTAATTAAAAAACTTTAAAAACTTTCAATTGATTTTAAGCGTTTTATAATTACAAAAAGACCAAAAGCTTAGCGCACAAAGCTAAAAACTAAAAACCTGTAATGATGATTATTACAATAAATAATAGTGTAGTTAATTGTTAAGCGCTATATAAATATATCAACTATGAAAAAATTATTCTCTTTAAATAAATTAGCTTTAATTTGTTTAATGCTAACCATTCTATTTTCTTGTGCTACCCAGAAAGAAAAACAAGCTAGAGTAACTTTAATAGATAGCTTGATAAAAAATAATGATTTTAAATTTGTAGCCCAACAAGTTAATCCTTTGAGGGGGGGATTATTTTCGGCACAGCTAAGGCAACTGAACGGGTATTACAATTTAAAGGTGAGCAAAGACAGTATAAACTGTTATTTACCTTATTTTGGAGTGGCACAACAAGCTCCTTATGGATCAACAAATAATGGAATACAATTTATAAGCACAGATTTTTCTTATGATAAAATTGCCGACAAAAAAAGCGGTTACATTATAACCATTATTCCAAAAGACAATAACATAGTTAGAAAGCTTTATTTAACAGTGGGCGAAAGCGGTAATGCTACTTTAAATGTAAATAGCAATAACCGCGATGCAATTAGTTTTACTGGAAACATTGAAAAAAGATAATTAACCTAGAGCGTTCTTTAAATCGTCAATTAAGTCTTCAACATCTTCAACACCAACACTTAACCGTAAAAGGTTATCTACTACACCTACCTTTTCACGTTCTTCTTTTGGTATAGAACCATGTGTCATGCTTGCCGGATGGTTAATTAAAGATTCTACACCACCAAGAGATTCTGCTAATGTCCAAACTTTAAAAGAACCAGAAATTCTAAATGTTTCGGCTAAATCAGCATCTTTTAAAACAACAGAAATCATCCCACCAAAACCACGCATTTGTTTTTTAGCAACCTCATGATTTGGATGGTCTGTAAAGCCAGGCCAATAAATTTTTTCTATTTTAGGATGCGTTTTTAAAAATCGAGCTATTTTTTCTCCGTTTTCGCAATGTGCTTTCATCCTCAAATGAAGCGTTTTAATACCACGTAAAACCAAAAAAGAATCTTGCGGACCCGGCGTTGCTCCGCAAGCGTTATAAATAAACCAAAGCCGCTTATAAAGTTCTTCGTTATTTGTTAATAAGGCACCCATAACAACATCAGAATGGCCTCCAATATATTTTGTAACAGAATGCATTACAATATCTGCACCTTGATCAATTGGGTTTTGCAAATACGGTGAAGCGAAAGTATTATCAACGACCAAGGTTAAATTATGAGCTTTTGATATATGAGAAACTGCTTCAATATCAATAATTTGCATCATTGGGTTGGTAGGTGTTTCTACCCAAATCATTTTTGTGTTTTCATTTAGGTAAGATGCTATATTTTCTGCATTAGTTAAATCTATGAAATGAAATTTAATGCCATAGTTTGCAAAAACCTTTGTAAAAATTCTGTACGAACCACCATATAAATCATTACCTGTAATTACTTCATCACCTGGTTTTAGGATTTTCATTACAGCGTCTGTTGCTCCCATACCGCTAGAGAATGCAAGACCATATTTACAGTTTTCTAAAGCTGCCAAACAATCTTCTAAAGCTTTACGAGTTGGATTTGTCCCTCTAGAGTATTCATAACCCTTATTATCCCCAGGAGTTTTTTGCCAGTAAGTAGAGGTTTGATAAATTGGAGTCATTACAGCTCCTGTAGTTGGATCTGGTTCTTGTCCGGCATGGATTGCTTTTGTTGCGAATTTCATTATGCTAATTTTTAAAAATAATACAATTCTTAAGTATTATAAGTTTTGCGTTAGGGATACTAGCGACAGCTTTTTTGTTGCAATTATATTGATAGCAAAATACAACAAAAAACTATAGCGGATAGCCCGTAAAAACGCCCAAATTAATTATTTAATCTCGTGTTTAACATTCAAAATTAAATCCCTCTTCTTTTAGAGGAAGTTTTAGACACTAATATGCCAATGCAAAAAGTACTCTTTGATTTGATGGTTTACCTGTAACCATACAAACCCCATCTTCTTGTTTGTTCTCTAATGGAATACAACGAATTGTAGCTTTTGTTTCTTCTTTAATTTTTGTTTCTGTTTCTGGAGTGCCATCCCAGTGTGCTGCTATAAAACCACCTTTTTCCTCTAAAACCTTCTTAAATTCATCATAAGAATCAACTTTCGTTGTTTTTTGTGTCCTAAAATCTAATGCTTTTCTATAAATATTTTCTTGAATTTCTTCTAATAATTTTTCTATTACATCTGCAATGCCGTCTCTAGAAACAGTTTCTTTTGTGCGAGTATCTCGTCTTGCCATTTCTACAGTATTGTTTTCTAAATCCCTGCCACCAAATGCCAATCTTACAGGCACTCCTTTTAATTCGTATTCTGCAAATTTAAAACCCGGACGCTGTGTGTCTCTATTGTCATATTTAAAAGAAATACCTTTAACTTTTAAGGCTTTGGTAATGATTTCGACTTGTTCAGAAATCTTCGCTAATTCATCATCGCTTTTATAAATTGGAACAATAACAACCTGAATTGGAGCTAATTTTGGCGGCAAAACCAATCCTTGATCATCTGAATGAGCCATTATTAAAGCACCCATTAAACGGGTAGAAACACCCCAAGAAGTTGCCCAAACGTATTCTAATTTTCCTTCTTTGTTGGCAAATTTAACATCAAAAGCCTTAGCGAAATTTTGACCTAAAAAATGAGATGTTCCCGCCTGTAAAGCTTTACCATCCTGCATTAAAGCTTCGATACATAATGTATCTAAAGCACCTGCAAAGCGTTCATTAGCGGTTTTTTTTCCTTTTACTACGGGCATTGCCATCCAGTTCTCAGCAAAATCTGCATAAACATCTAACATCTGTGCTGTCTCTGCTTGTGCTTCTTCTGATGTTGCATGAGCCGTATGGCCTTCTTGCCAAAGGAACTCTGTAGTTCTTAAGAAGAGTCTTGTACGCATTTCCCAACGTACTACATTTGCCCATTGATTAACTAAAATTGGTAAATCACGATAAGATTGAATCCATCCTTTATAGGTGTTCCAAATGATGGTTTCTGATGTTGGGCGAACAATTAATTCTTCTTCTAATTTTGCATCTTCATCAACAATAATATTTCCATTTCCATCGTTTTTAAGACGATAGTGAGTTACCACAGCACATTCGGTAGCGAAACCTTCTACATGTGATGCTTCTTTTGTAAAGAAGGATTTTGGAATAAAAAGTGGGAAATATGCATTACTGTGACCTGTATCTTTAAATTTTTGGTCTAATACTGCTTGCATTTTCTCCCAAATGGAATAACCATAAGGTTTAATTACCATACAACCTCTAACAGATGAATGCTCTGCTAAGTCGGCTTTTGTAACTAATTCGTTATACCATTGGGAATAATCTTCAGATCTGCTAATTAGGCCTTTGCTCATGTTTTATTTGGAATAATTTTTGTATTTTTAAAAACATTATAATTGACTCAAAGTTATAAATTAAATAGATTAAAGCTTTAAGCTTATAAACCCTATTAGCCATGAATAGTAAATATCAACCCATAATTTTAGCTTCTTTAGCCTTAGTTACTTTATTAAGCGCTTGTTCTACAGGTAAGTTAGCATCGCAAAACAATGATGATGTTTATTTTTCTGATGTAACTGCAAATAAATTAAATTATGCTACTGCACCAGAAAAGAACTACAAAGAAGGTTATTATAATGACCAAAACGGTTACGACCGTAATGACGATTACTATTATGATAGCGGATATAATTCTAGGTTAAATTATGATTTAAACAATTATAGTTGGAGAGACCGCTATTACCAACAAAACTTTTTTGGTTTCGATCCTTTTTTTAATCAAAATAATATAGGTTTCAACAATTTTGGCTTCAATAATTTTGGTTTTAACAACGGTTTTGGTTTTAATAGTGGTTGGAGTATGGGTTTTGGTTTTAATAATGGCTTTGGCTTTAATAATGGTTT
>JACMNZ010000249.1 GCA_014378285.1 Pseudopedobacter sp. | reverse complement strand
ACTAAAGAAGGTCAATCAGATGAAAAAATTGATGGCTTTACACCAGATCAAAGATTCTTCTTGGCTTGGGCTCAAGTTTGGAGAAGTAATACTTTACCTGAAACTGAATCGCAGTTACTAATGACAGATCCTCACTCTCCCGGTGAAATCAGAGTAATTGGCCCCATCGTAAATATAGATGCATGGTATAACGCATTTAACGTAAAACCAGGAGATAAGCTTTATTTAGCTCCAGATGCCAGAAACAAAATTTGGTAAACCCTTTGAAAAATCCGGATGAAAAGTCATCCGGATTTTTTTATTTTATACTTATTATCATTCACTTAAAATTGGTTTAATACCTACATTTATACCAATGTTTAATTTCAATACGTTAAATAGCTTATGTTAAAAAAACTACTTTTCTTTTCTTTTATACTATTTCCATTTTCTTTGTTTTCACAAATAAAAAATCAAGAATTTAAACAAACGCTTGATAGTATATATAGCCATACAGTACCCTTAATTAGTGTAGATTCTTTGAAAGAAATTAAAAAAAGTATCTATTTATTAGATGCTAGAGAGAAAGATGAGTTTGAAGTGAGTCATCTTAAAAATTCACGTAATGTAGGCTATATTTGGTTTGATATGCGTAAAGTTTACGATATTCCAAAAGATGCAACGGTTGTAGTCTACTGTTCTGTAGGTTACCGAAGCGAGAAAATTGCCGAGAAACTCATCCACGATGGTTATAAAAATGTTTTCAATTTATATGGAGGTATTTTCGAATGGGGAAATGAAGGCAATCCCATTTACAAAGATAATGGGATACAAACTACTGAGATTCATACTTATAACAAGAAATGGGCTAAATGGGTAGAAAGAGGCACAAAAGTATATTAAAAAGAGCTGTTAAGCGTCCATGTCTGAATCTTTAGAATTAAAAATAGTCATCACAGCAGATGGTTCTAAAACCATATATCACCCTAATATCAAAGAAAATTACCATAGCCGTAACGGCGCCTTACAAGAAAGCAACCATGTTTTTTTAAACTCGGGTTTACGCTATTACTTAGCGGATAGACAAGTTGAAAATGTTTCCATACTAGAAGTAGGTTTTGGAACTGGACTCAACTTTTTGCTCACCAACGATTTTTGTACTGGCAAAGAAATTATTCTTAACTACGTAGGATTAGAGGCTTTCCCGCTTAGTTTGAAACTCATCAAAGAAACAGAATATCATCAAATTGTTTCTTCTAATGGCTGGGAAATATTTGTAGAAAATTACGAGAAAGCACTAACAGAAAGTGTGATGCTCAATCAATTTTGCAACTTACATGTTGCTTGCATCGACGCTAAGATTTACAACTCTAATTTACTTTTCGATGTCATCTATTTCGATGCATTTGCTTCGGCAAACCAACCCGAGTTGTGGACGAAAGAATTTATTACCCACATCGTGAGTTTCTTGAAACCAGGAGGCGTATTTGTTACCTATGCCATAACTGGTGATTTAAAAAGAATTATGAAATCTTTAGGATTAAAGATTGAAAAAGCGCCTGGTGCTGCCGGAAAAAGAGAAATGTTGAGGGCTGTAAAGCCCTAAACATTATTCGCCCAACTCTAGTACAAAAAATGTTCCTGGTAAAACCATTGGCCACCTTTGTCCTTCAACAAACTTAAATTGTGCACTTGGTAAAAAAACATGGTGAGTGATAGGATCAACAGTGATGGTTCTTGCTCTTACAGCAGATTGAACAGTTTGTACTACTCTAAAATCATTAGCATTAAATTCCTTTACTATAGTTACTGTTCCTTCGCCATTAGACGCAAAAGCTAATTTCTTTGTCTGATCAAAGGCAATGCCATCACTACCTTCACCAATAGGTAATTGGAATAAGGACTT
>JACMNZ010000248.1 GCA_014378285.1 Pseudopedobacter sp. | reverse complement strand
GAATATGATGCTGCGAAAGAAGCTCAAGGACTGCATGAAACCAAGATTGCACAATTAGGGAATACCTTGGCTAGCGCTCGTTTAATTGATGAATCTAAACTTGATTTAACTAAGGTTTTAGCTTTATCGATAGTTAAAATGAAAAATATAAAAAACGGAACTGCTATGACTTTCCAATTGGTTGCAGAAAATGACGGCGACGTAAAAAGAGGCAAAATATCTGTAAAATCACCAATTGCGCAGGGTTTATTGGGTAAATCAGTTGGTGATAAGATTGAAATTATGGTTCCTGCAGGTAAAATGGAATTTGAGGTTTTAGAAATCAGCCGATAGCTTGTTAATAACCAGTTTGTTAGAAAAGCTTATCAACTACAAATCTTACAAATTAACCAACAATTTAATAACTAATATCAAACCAACCAATCACCAAATAAACTAAACAACTAAAATCATGTCAAGCATATTCAGTAAAATAGTTTCTGGTGAAATTCCAGCACATAAAGTTGCTGAGACTTCCGATTTTTTAGCATTTCTAGATATTAATCCTCTAAAAATAGGTCATGTTTTAGTGATCCCTAAAAAGGAAGTAGATTATATTTTTGATGTTGATGATGAGCTTTACACCGGTTTAATGATTTTTACCAAAATTGTGGCCAAAGCGATTAAAAAAGCCATACC
The DNA here is from genome assembly GCA_014378285.1 of Pseudopedobacter sp. Classification (GTDB taxonomy): domain Bacteria; phylum Bacteroidota; class Bacteroidia; order Sphingobacteriales; family Sphingobacteriaceae; genus Pseudopedobacter. The sequence continues at coordinate 3,640 of JACMNZ010000248.1, read as the reverse complement.
CTGTACAAGAATTGGTGTTGCAGTTATTGGCTTAGAAGTTCCGCATGCGCATGTTCATTTAATCCCTATTGATCGAATGTCAGATATGGATTTTGGTAACAATAAACTGGAGCCAACTCAACAAGAACTAAGCGAGGTGGCTCTAAAGATATTGGATGCACTGAAGGATTAATCTTTTTAATGCTTTAAAAATGGCAATCTTAGGGTTGCCATTTTTTATTTTTAAGTTCTATAAAATCTTTTTTAGCTTCTAAAAAATTACCCGTTCAATTAAAAAGTAACTTAGTTTTAATTATATTTATTCATTAATTGAGGAAGAGTGCCTCTCCTACTCGTATAATTTATGAATAAACTAATAGAAAAAATCAGGTACAAATACCTATACTTCCTTCTACTCGTAGTGGCTCTAATTTTTTCAAATCAGGCTATTCTTCAATATAGCTTAAGTTTACAAAAAGAAGACGCTCAAATAATTAATCAATCTGGCCGGCAGAGATTGCTTAGTCAAAGAATTTCGAAACTCGTTTTATTCATTAACTATAACCATTCAATTTCACATCCTAAATATAATTTAGATTCGCTAAATTTTTTAGTTAATCAATGGGAAAGCTCAAATAATGCTCTTGTCAAAAAAAATCAAGTTGATCAGAACTCAGAGATTGAATCTTTATTAAAAATAAACACCCCAAGATTAGAAAGTATTGCTAAAACATGTCGTCAGATGGTTAAAAACCCAGCTGATAGTGTAATAGAAAACTCCATTAGAATTCTTCAAAAAAATGAGCTGCCGTTTCTAATGACTATGGAAAATACGGTCAATACTTATCAAAAAATTGCAGAAAAAAAACTCGATAACCTAAAAATATTGGAGTTGATTCTCTCCATTATTTCGATATTAATTTTACTCGGTACGTTTTTATCATATGTACTTCCAGTAATACAAGAATTAATCAAAAGAGGAAATGCTTTAAATGAAGCAAACCTATTACTAATAGCTAGTGAAGAAGAAGTCAAGGAAAACTTAGAAGAACTTAAGACACTAGGTGAAAAAATAGAATTTAAAGACCAAAACAATAAAATATTTATTGAACAGGCACCTGGAGCAATTGCCATGTTTGATGATAAAATGAAATACCTATCCGCTTCGCAAAACTGGGTCATAGATTATGGTCTTCAAGGAAAAGCAATTATAGGAAAGTCTCATTATGAAATCTTTCCTGAAATTGGAGAGGATTGGAAGAAAATACACCAAGACTGTTTAGCAGGATCTACAAATATTTGCCACGAAGCTCCATTTAAAAGAGCAAGTGGATACACGCATGGTTATCATGGGAAGTTAAGCCTTGGTACACTGCCGAAAATAAAATTGGAGGCATTATCATGTACACTAGCGATATTACAGCTATCAAAGAAAAAGAAGCTGAACAATACCGAATACAAAAGATTTTGGAAAAAACCAATGAAATTTCCAGAATTGGTACTTGGGAGGTAGACTTAGTAAACAATAAAATTATTTGGAGTAAAATCACCAAAGAAATACACGAAGTTAGTCCTGATTTTGAACCTGACTTAGAAACAGCCATTGATTTTTTCAAAGAAGGAAATAGCAAAAAAACCATCACTGAAGTTGTTAATGAAGCAATAGTTCATGGATCTCCATATGACGTTGAATTAGAAATAATTACAGCAAAGAATAGAATTGTTTGGGTAAGAGCTATTGGGCAGACCGAAATAGTAGATGACAAATGTATTCGCCTTTATGGAGTTTTTCAGGATATTAACGAGCTGAAATTAGCAGAAGAAAAAATAATTAGAACAAATACCGAGTTAAATGCTATCCTAAATTCAGGACCAATTTCGATTATCACTACAGATATGAATGGGTTAATTACTCATTTCAATAAAGGGGCAGAGCAACTCTTACAATATACTGCAAATGAAGTGATTGGCAAATTAACCCCAGTTGTTATTCATTTAGAAGAAGAAGTTACCAACAGAGGAAAAGAATTATCTGAACTTTATAAAAAAGAAATTAGTGGCTTTAATGTCCTTGTAGAGAAAGCAAAACGAGGAGAATATGAGTCGCGACAATGGACATACATTAAAAAAGATGGAACGCAATTCCCGGTAGAATTACTGGTGACTGCTTTGATAAATTTGAAAAATGAAATCACTGGATTTTTAGGAGTAGGGACAGATATTAGTGCTAGGATAGCCTCGGAAAAGGAAATACTAGACGCTAAAAACAGCTTAGAATTACTCACTAAACAATTAACTAAACAAAATAATCAATTGGCTAGTTTTGCACATATTACCTCTCATAATCTCAGATCTCCGGTTAGTAATTTAAACTCGCTTTTATATTTTTACAATAACAGTGAAAGTATGGAAGATAAGGCTGAACTTTTTGAGAAGTTTGAAATCGTAATCAATCACCTAACTTCAACCTTAAACACATTAGTTGATACTTTAAAGATTAAAGAAGAGACAACCCATGAAATTGAAAAATTGGTTTTTGATGACCTTTTAAATAAGACTAAAGAAATATTATCTGGCCAAATAATTGAAACTCAGGCACACATCACCAGTGACTTTTCAAAAGCTCAAAAAATCAATTACAGTAGAACCTATTTAGAAAGTATTTTTTTAAATTTGATCAGTAACGCTATCAAATACCAATCTCCTGAAAGGGCCTTAAAAATACATTTAGAAACTATCCATCAGAATGGAAAAACTGAGTTGATAATAACTGATAATGGCTTGGGTATTGATATGGAAAAACATGGCAGCAAATTATTTGGATTAAATAAAACATTCCATAGGCATGCCGAAGCTAAAGGAATTGGATTATACCTCACCAAAACACAAATAGATTCTATGGGTGGAAACATTTCTGCTAAAAGTAAAGTTAATGAGGGAACATCTTTTATTGTAACATTTTAAATTATTTGCTGCCATGAGTAAACCATTTATCATTTGTATCGTAGATGACGATGCAGTTTATCAATTTACCACTCGAAAAACTATTGAAGTTCATAATCTAGCTCGAAAAATCTTAATTTTTTCGGATGGAGAAGAGGCAATTAATTTTATGATTGATAATGTTGCAAATGCAACTGATTTACCAGATATTATTTTCCTAGATATTAATATGCCAATAATGGACGGCTTTCAGTTTATGGAAGAATACGTCCTGTTAAAACCAAGAATTGGTAAACGGATTACAATATACATGGTCACTTCTTCGGTAGATTCTGAAGATATTGAACGAGCAAAAAGTATTTCAGAAATTTCTGACTATATTGTAAAGCCTATCAATCCTGAACAATTTAAGGAAATTATTAACGCTTTAGAAGCTGAAGGAAAATTTTAATTACTTTATCCTTTTCTGATTATCTTTTGCAAAAGACTCCCATCCACTGTATGATTTTCCACTGCCTGCACTTGTGATTTTTTGGAAAGAATGACATACTGCCACTCCTAATCCATCAGTAGCATCTAAAAACTCGGGAGTTTCTTTAAAACTTAGCAGCTGCTTTAGCATCGCTGCAACTTGTTCTTTTGTGGCATTACCGTTTCCGGTAATGGATTGTTTAACTTTCTTTGGCGAGTATTCAAAAATTGGTAATCCTTTAGCTAG
>JACMNZ010000247.1 GCA_014378285.1 Pseudopedobacter sp. | reverse complement strand
TCTTTTGTAAGCATAATATTATAAACGTTAAACTTTATTAAAAGGTTTTAAATAGGGAAGCTTGAATAGCCAAATTTTAAATAAATGTTTATAAAAAACATTCTTTAAAACTATTTCACAATGGTTAAGTTTGTTCTATCATGAGTATCGATAAAGCAACCATACAAAACTTAAGGCAAGATTACCGTTCCGCAGCACTTTCTGAGGAAGATGCAACAGAAAATCCTTATAAATTATTTGAGAAATGGTTCTCGGAAGCGTTAAATGCAGATGTTTTGGATCCTAATGCCATGACATTGGCTACTTGCAGCAACAATTGCATGCCATCAGCAAGAATAGTTTTATTAAAAGAATTTAATGAAGAAGGATTTGTGTTTTATACCAATTATGAAAGTCAAAAAGGGATAGAAATTCAGCAAAACCCGTATGTAGCATTGGTGTTTTTTTGGGCAGATTTAGAGCGTCAGATTAGAGTTGAAGGCGTTGTAGAGAAAGTAAGTGAGGAAGAATCTACTAGTTATTTTAAATCAAGACCAAAAGGAAGTCAGTTAGGCGCATTAACATCTCCGCAGAGTAAAAGAATTCCTAATCGAGAGTTTTTAGTTGAAAAGTTAGCTCAATTAGAAAAGGAATATGAGGATAATGAAATTATTAAACCAAAATATTGGGGCGGTTATCGTGTAATCCCAAATAAAATTGAGTTTTGGCAAGGTCGTTCTAATCGTTTACATGATCGTTTAGCATATATTCAAGAGAAAGACCAATCTTGGAAATTTGAAAGATTAGCACCATGATTATTGATAAAGTAAAAGAAATTTTGGTAGCCAAATTTGGCGATGAAGCGATAATTGGGGAAGAATTAAATCAAAAACAGCCTTCTTTAATTATCAAACCAGAATTTATTGCCGAAGTTTGTTTAACGTTAAGGGACCATCCAGAAACCTGGTTCGATTTTCTTTCTTGTTTATCTGGAGTAGATTACGGTGTAGAGCAAAAGAAATTCGGCGTGATTTATCATTTAAGTTCAATCATCAAAAACCATCAAATCGTTTTAAAAACTTTTAAGGAAAACGATAGGGCCTTAAACCAATTACCTGTTTTTAAAAGTATAAGTGCAATTTATAAAGCTGCCGAATGGCATGAACGGGAAGCTTTTGATTTATTTGGGATTTATTTTGAAAACCATCCCGATTTACGTAGAATTTTACTGCCAGACGATTGGGAGGGTTATCCGCTAAGAAAAGATTACCAAACCGCCGAAAATTACCATCAAATTAAAATCGATTTTTAAGTTTTGCAAGATATCTCCACATATAATTATCAAGAAGCTTTAATCCGCTATCAAGAAAAAATTAAAGCAGTTGCTGCCGAAGAAATGGTACTCAATTTGGGTCCTCAACACCCAAGTACACACGGGGTTTTACGTTTAGAATTGATTACCGATGGCGAAATTGTTAAAGAGGTAATTCCGCATATTGGTTATTTGCATCGATGTTTTGAGAAACATGGCGAATCGCTTAACTACGCACAAATTATCCCATACACTGATCGTATGGATTATTTGGCTTCCATGAACAATAACCATGCTTTTGTAATGGGCGTTGAGCGAATGTTGGGCATAGAAAACGACATCCCTAAACGTGTAGAATATATTCGTGTGTTGGTTTGTGAACTCAATAGGATTGCCTCCCACTTAATTGCCATTGGAACTTACGGAATTGATATTGGTGCCTTCACTCCTTTTCTGTGGTGTTTTAGAGATCGAGAGCATATTATGAATATGTTGGAATGGGCTTCTGGTGCAAGAATGCTATACAACTACATTTGGGTGGGTGGTTTGTTTTATGATGTTCCAGTTGGGTTTGAAACTCGTTGTCAAGAATTTGTGGCGTATTTTAAGCCTAAAATGCAAGAGTTGAATGAGCTTTTAACTGATAACCAAATTTTTATTTCACGTACTGCAAACATTGGGGTTTTACCTTTAGATGTGGCTATTAATTACGGTTGTTCTGGCCCAATGTTGCGTGGTTCTGGTCTAAAATATGATTTACGCAGGGTTGATGAATATTCTGTTTACCCAGAAATAGATTTTGAAATTCCTTTTGCCAAGGGCGAGATTGGGCAAGTTGGCGATTGTTGGAACAGATATAAAGTGCGAATTGATGAGATTGAGGAATCTTTAAAAATTATTGAGCAATGTGTAGAAAAACTGACTAAAGAACATAAACGCACCACAGAGTTTGACCCAAGGGCATTAGTCCCAAAAAAGACAATTCCTAAAGCACAGGATTTTTATGTGCGAGCTGAAAACCCTAAAGGAGAAATCGGGTTTTATTTTATTGCCGACGGACGTTCTGATAAACCTTTTAGAGTAAAATCAAGAGGACCAAGTTTCTGCAATCTTTCCGTTTTACCAGAAATTTCTAAAGGTGTAATGATTGCAGATTTAGTAGCCATAATTGGTTCATTGGATATTGTTTTGGGAGAAGTTGATAGGTAGGTTACAGTTTAACTAATCTTTAACAAAAAATATAAAGATTATGAAAGAACTAATTATATCATTTAAAATTGGATGAGAACTCGAAGTGCTATTAAATTTTGTGGACTTTGGGAACAGTTATATAATCCAGATTTTAAAAGCATCTAACTCAATGCTTTTAAGAACAAATCCGGCTCAAACAGTTTTGCACTAACTCCTCAAAAATGAGTTGAGACTACAAATGCCTTAAAGTATAGAATTGATAATTGTTATTAATCTCCATAATTTCCTCCATCTTCTGAACTACCACCACTATTACCAGATCCTGGTGGCTTTGTTACTATATTTTCGGTAGGTTGGTAACCTAATTCTCTTCTTTGACAATAGTTTTTAGTCCCAGGCGAACTTTCATTATTTTTACCATTATAAATCCAGAAAAGAAAAGAACCAAAAAAATTAAGATGTTTTCAAAAGTAAAATTTCTCAAATTTAAAACAGTTAAATAATAACTAAGTTATAAAAAACGAAAGAAGGAAACACTTTGTTAAGAACTCTAATAATAAAGAACCACCAATTTAGTATTATTGTCTTTTTCATAAAGCTCTCCTTATGCTTATTTAAAAACCACAAACTCCTCCTATCTAAACCCGGGTGAAGCGGCAGCCCGGACAAAGCTTTTTCAGCAAAGGAGGACTACAGCGAAATACGGGACTCTCTGTTGTTATTTGCAGAACAGCACCTTTTTAAAAAATTATTTTTTTTATTGTGGTAAATAAACCAAGGGATTTCTTCAAAACGAATCAAAAAAAAAGCTTATAAATTATAAATAGAAAGCTAAATTAAATTCTTTGCTTATACAGCACCATTACAAAAAAAATGGTGTGAGTAATAAGCCCACACCATTTGGTTAGATTATAATTCTTACTAAATGCGTTTTTAATAATTCACAATTAGTATTTATTTGGATGAAGATTAACTCTTTTTATTCGTTTAATAACAACACCTAAACTTTCTGATAGATTTTAAATAATTCCATTAAAAATTTATTTTATGTCAACCAAAATACCTGCAAAAATCATTCGTCCCAATTGTGGGCCACCCCATATTTGTGTATTATAAGAGTTGGTTAAATTTGTACCACCAATTTGTAGAGTTGATTTTTGTTTCTCAAACTTATAACTTAAAGAAGCATCCAAAGTACCAATATTATCTACTGGTCCATTATCAAATGGGAACTCATAAAAGAACCGTTCTTGCCATCTATAATTAACGTTATAGTTGATTTTCTTTTTTAATTCGCCATCTATACCTAAATTAAACTTATTTTCTGGTGTGTTATAAAATGCTAAGAAACCAGTT
>JACMNZ010000246.1 GCA_014378285.1 Pseudopedobacter sp. | reverse complement strand
CATTGGATAAATCGTTTCCTTTAAATGTACCAATTCCGTTTGTATTGAAACTGGAGTTGGAATAATTACCAATGTGACCACCACCGGCCTCAAATATTTCGGCCCTAACAATATCGGCATAAGCCAAAGGAACAAAAAACACTAATTTTTTTAAAGCATTTTTTTTAGGAGATAGGATATGGCAGTTTTGTAGACCTATTTTTTCGCAAATCTTAGAGTTCACACCATTATAAACCGCATCTAAATTAGTATGGATGGCATAAATGGCAATCTTGTTTTCAATTGCTTTGATGATTACCCGTTCTACATAATTATTACCATTTAGCTTTTTTAAACCTTTAAAAATAATTGGATGGTGCGAAATAATGATATCGCAATTATTTTTAATTGCCTCATCAACAATCGCCTCGGTACAATCTAAACTGATTAAGGCCTTGTTAATTTCTTTATCAAAACTGCCAACAATTAATCCTGAATTATCATAGCTTTCTTGATAAGCCAATGGTGCAATTGATTCTAAGTATTGGGTAAGTACTTTTATTTGCATGCTCAAAATTAATAGTTTATTAGCGATAACTATTTTTAGTTAATAATTTTTTTAGCTAATAATTATTACTTTGCATTAATTACAGCTTTATTCCTTTTCAAAGTTAATGATTTTTAAAAAGCTCCTTTTTTTATTTATTGTGTTTTTGAGCTTTTCTTCAGTTGCCCAAGATATAGGGTTGAAGGAAAAAATTGAAAAGCTCAGTCAAGAAAAAGATACCATTAGTAAAATTGTGTTAATGGGTCAGATTTCTTATATGTATCAATATAAAGATTCTTATAAAAGTGTATTATATGCTGATAGCGCTTTAAAACTCGCTAAAAAATTAAATTATCAAGTTGGTATAGCAAAATCGTATAATTTTTTAGGATTGGCTTATGCTGCAATTGGTAAGTTAGATTTTGCGTTGAAAAATTATTTAGATGCTTTAAGTACTAACAAAAATGCAGGATTAGAAAAAGAAACTGCAAAAAACCTAAATAATATAGCAGAAGTTTTAATCACCATAGGTGATGTTGAAAGTGCAAGTATTTATGTAAAGCAAGCTTATGAAATTAATAAAAAGTATAATAATTTAAAATCATTAGCAATGTCATTAAGCTTAATGTCTGATATTTATTTGAGGAAATCTGATTATGATAAAGCCATATATTATTTAAATAAAGCCAGGTTTTTAAAAGCCGATGAGGAACAAGTTTTTGATTCTGGATTTTATTATACCAAACTAGGGAAGATTAATTTATTGAGAGATAGTCTGCAACAGGCTATCAATTCTTTTAATAAGGTTTTAAACTTTAAAAATGCAGAGCCTGATCAGGTTATAAATGCATATACTGGTTTGGCTATTATCAAATCAAAAAAGAAACAATACGCAGAAAGTAAAATTTTATTGAATAAAGCATTGTCTATTGCCAATAAAACGCATGCAGAAATTCAATTGCTATATGTTTACGAGCAGATGATTAAGCTTTCTGAAGACATGAATGATTTAAATAAGCAGATATATTATTTAACTAAAAAAGATTCTTTAAAAGGAGAGCTTTTAGGTTATAACACTTCGGGTAATATTTTTAGTTCTTTAAACAAAATTTTAACTGATAAAAAGGATAAAGAAAATGAAGAATTGCGCATACAATCAAATTTTAGTGAACAAAGATTGAATAAGCAGAGAAATACTTCTATGTTTTTATTTATTGGGATTACAGTTTTGTTATTGTTAGGTTTTGTAGCTTTATTTAATTACAGAAATAAAAATAGAGCCTATAAAAAACTTGATATTGCCAATCAACAAATTTTGAAGCATAATTCTAACTTAGAGCAGATAATAGAAAAAAGAACAGCCATTATTTCTCAAAAAAACGCAAAGCTTAAAGAAGTAGCTTACTTTAATTCGCATAGGGTTAGAAAGCACATGGCCAATATTTTAGGGTTGATCAACATAGCTAGTTTTGAAGATGAAAAACAAGAATTTTTTAACTTAATAGAATCAGAGGCCAAAAACATGGATGAAACTTTATCAGAAATAAACGCTATGACTCATGATTAACTTCTTGCCAATTCTATAAAAGACCTACTTTCTAACGCCATTTTATGGTTAAACTCATTTGCTAGGTTTTTATAGTTTACTAAATCTATTATTGTCCCAATTAAACATAATCCTGCTGTTAAGAAGTAGAGTATCCCCATTCCAATTTGGTTGGTTGCAAATCTTTGTACTCCAGCCACTCCAAAGAAGCCAAGTATTCCGAAAAATAAAATATGCTGAGGGTCGCGTCTTTTGCCGCTATAAATCATCATAAACTTGTTTTTTGTATCAGCATCCAAATTTTGCATAATTTCTTTAATAAACATCATTTCTTCTGTTGTGATGTTTGATAATGAGTATAAGTATTGTTCGTTCATGTTGTTAAGGTTTTTATAGTTAGAGTGCAAAGCCTATACATTATTACAACAAAAGCAAAAATTCCTATCGGATGAGCTTTCCAAGATTCTATGAATTGAAAATGCATGAGGTAATACAAAGAATGCCCTAATCCACAACCGGGGCAAAATTTAAATCCAAAATAAGCAAAAGGACAAAGGCTAATGTGGGGTTTGTGGACATCCAAAAAATAAAGAAATATTAAAGACGATGAGAAAAACAAAAATTCTAATCCGTAGCTTTTTAACCTAATGATCATCCAAGTTTCTTTTGAGGGTTCATTAATAATAAAGCATTTAGAAATATGAAAATTAGCCCAACACCTAATGCTATTACTGCAATTTCCATGTAATCTATTGGGTGGATATAAGCCGCTGTAGATAAATATAAGAAACTAAATATGGCAGATAGTAAACTTCCAATAGCTAAAATCTTAAATCCTTCAAAAACTGCTTCAGTAAAACTTATCTTATTTTTTCGTTTGGTTTTATAATTTTTTATTCCAAAATATAATCCTAAAAAAGGGATCAAAAGGGAAGTATAAATAATCCACTCTTCACTATTCTGTAAAATAGACTCTGGATAAAACCCGATTTTTTGGGCAGAAAAAACCCATATTATAGTTGCAATTCCTATAACCAGTCCTGATATAAATGCGTTTTTCATTTTTTTTCGTTTCAAATTGGCTCTTAAAAATAAATAAAATTTAGCTTATCCCAACTTATTAGCAAGCATTTTGTTTAGTCAGCATTGTTTATATTTGTAATAATAGATGAATATTAAAGAGATTTTAGAAAGATATAAAACCGATAATCGTGTTTTAGATTTAACCAAAGCAGTTCAAAATAAAAAAGCCAGGGTTCACTTAAAAGGATTAATAGGTTCTTTAGATGCTTTAATAGTTGCGGCAAATTACTTTTTAACCCATAGAAATATGGTTTTTGTTTTGCCAGATAGGGAAGAAGCCAATTATTTTCAGGCCGATTTAGAGAATTTGATGGACAAAGAAGTATTGATTTTTCCTTCTTCTTACCGTAAAGCTTTTGATTTTACCCAAACAGATTCTGCTAATGTTTTAATGAGGGCCGAGGTTTTAAATGAATTAAATCATGCTTCTGAATATGGAAACCTAATAGTTACCTATCCGGAAGCCATGGCAGAAAAGGTGATCGATAGAAATTCCCTCATCAAAAACACCTTAGAAATTTCCATTAACAATAAATTAAGTATAGAATTTATAAATGAGTTCTTAATTGATTATGATTTTGAACGTACCGATTTTGTTTACGAACCAGGGCAGTTTTCTGTAAGAGGTGGCATTGTAGATATTTTTTCTTTTTCTCATGAATTGCCATATCGTATCGAGTTTTTTGGTGATCATATTGAAAGTATCAGAACTTTTGAAATTGAAAGTCAGCTTTCTGTAGAACATGTAAAATCCATCACCATTGTGCCTAATGTACAGGCTAAATTTTTAACGGAAAGCAATATTTCTTTGTTAGAATTTATAGAAAGCGATGCCGTAATTTGGTTTAAAGATGTTCAGTTTACACTGGATATTATTAAAACCGGATATAAAAAATCTGTAGAATTATGGAAGGCTTTAAGTGCCGAGCAAAAACAACAGAACCAAGACTGGATTGATCCAAAGTTTGCTTTCAGCGATGATAGGATGATGTCAGATCAGCTCAATGATTTCCCTGTTATCGAGTTTGGTAAGCAATTTTTTTATCATGCAACCGATGTTATAAATTTTGATGCTCGTCCGCAGCCATCTTTTAATAAAGATTTTAATCTGCTGATTCATAACATCAAACAAAATGAAGATCAAAAAATTGAAAACTATATCCTCACCGATTCTTCTAAACAACAAGAACGTTTATTTGCCATTTTTGATGATATCAATAAAGGTACAAAAGGGATAAAATTTCAACCTATAAATATTTCTATCCGTGAAGGTTTTATAGATTATGAACAAAAGTTAGCTTGTTATACCGATCATCAAATTTTTGATAGGTACTACAAATACAAATTAAAACGAGGTTATGCCAAATCCCAAGCCATCACCTTAAAAGAACTTAAAGATTTAAAACCTGGCGATTATATCACCCATATTGATCATGGAGTTGGTAAATACGCCGGTTTAGAAAAAGTAACGGTTAATGAAAAGGTCCAAGAAATGATCAGACTGGTTTATGCAGATAATGACTTGCTCTATGTAAATATCAACTCATTAAATCGTATCTCTAAATATTCTGGTAAAGATGGACACCAGCCTAAAATGAATAAATTGGGTACTGATGTTTGGGACAAGCTAAAAAAAACAACAAAAAAAAAAGTTAAAGACATTGCCCGCGACTTGATTAAGCTTTATGCTTTACGTAAAGCTCAAGAAGGAATGTCGTTTTCACCAGATACTTATCTTCAAAACGAGTTAGAAGCTTCCTTTATTTATGAGGATACACCAGATCAGGTAAAAGCTACCGCCGATGTAAAAAAAGACATGGAATCGCCTCATCCAATGGATCGGTTGGTTTGTGGGGATGTTGGTTTTGGTAAAACCGAGATTGCAATTAGAGCTGCATTTAAAGCCGCAACAGATGGTAAGCAGGTTGCTATTTTAGTGCCGACGACCATTTTAGCCATGCAACATTATAAAACGTTTAATGAGCGTTTAGCAGATTTTCCTGTACGCATAGATTATATCAATCGTTTTAAAAGTTCTAAACAAGTGAAGGATACTTTAGAAGCTTTAAAAGTTGGTAAAGTGGATATCATTATTGGTACTCATAAATTGGTTAGTAAAGATGTTAAATTTAAAGAT
>JACMNZ010000031.1 GCA_014378285.1 Pseudopedobacter sp. | reverse complement strand
TTTTAAATAATAAAAATAATTAACCAGTCCTCCACCATTTACTAAAATTCTGATTCTCCGATAAACCAAATGGCTCGCCAATTTGAGGAGTTAAAATACTAACATTTTCTTTTTTAGCCTCTAAAACTGCTCTTTCAATTGGCTCTGTCCAACTATGTGTAGAAAGTGCAAATTTTGCCCAATGCACAGGCATTAATACTTTTGCTTTTAAAAGTTTACTTGCTTTTACGGTTTCTTCTGGCGTCATATGGATGAAAGGCCAGTATTTTCCGTATTGTCCGCATTCTAAAATGGCTAGATCAAAAGGTCCATATTGGTTTCCTATTTTTTCGAAATGAGTATCAAAGCCAGAATCCCCACCTAAATACAAGTTATAATTTTCGGTCTTTAAGGCGAAAGAACTCCACAACGTGGTCGATCTTTTAAACTTTCTCCCAGAGAAATGTCTTGCTGGCAAACAGATGAAATTGAAATTTCCAACTGATGAAGATTCATTCCAGTTTAAACTTGTTATCTGATTTTCTGTTGCTCCCCATAATTTTAAATGAGCTTCAACGTCTTTAGAAGTTACAATCTGTTTGATTTTGGACAATATAGATTTAAAAAATTGGTAATCCAGATGGTCATAATGATCATGAGTTATTAATAAAATATCAATCTCTGGAAAATCTTGGGCGGAGTAATCGTAACTCATTTGAAATGGTTTACCCATAATAGAAATAGGAGATGCTATATTAAAAACTGGGTCAACTAAAATCTTTTTTCCTTCTATATAAATCAAATAAGAAGAATGTCCAAACCAAATCATTTTAAGTTCGCTACCAGGGTTAAAATTTATTAAATCTGTTTTAACAATAGGAATTATGTTTTTAGGCTTGTTGTCTTTTGGCTTATTAATCCATTCTTTTAATATCTTAAGAAAAGAACCATCCTTCGACATGAATTCTGTAGCAGATTCATTTTTGAAAACGCCATCGCTAAAATTTGGTAGATTTCTAAATTGCTCTTTATTCTGTTCTGCTCCAAAAACAGCAGAATTTAAAAAAGTGAGTATAAAAAAAGCAATTATTGCAATTATTAAGCTGGTGTAAATCATTATTAAATTCCTGCGTCTTTGGATACTCCTCCAGAAATTCCTTCTACCCAATCGCTATCTCCTTTTCCGTTTGCCAAAGCACTCATTAACCTATTATAAACTAAGCTTAATAAAGGAGCTGGCATATTTACATCCAAAGCCATTTTAGTTGCTAATCTGGCATCCTTGAATCCTAACTCTGCTTTAAATCCAACTGGCTCATATTGTTTTTTTGCAATTAAGGACCCATAATTTTTATAAATAGGAGCGTTAAAAACGGTTTCACCAAAAAATTCAGCTACTTTTTCCCTATCTAAACCTTGTTTTTCTGCCAAAGTGAAAGCTTCTGCCATGGTTTCCATAGAGGCCATAATCATAAAATTACCAGCTAGCTTCACCACGTTTGCTGCTCCAGGTTCTACGCCAAAATCATAAACTCCCTGACTTAAAATTTCTAAAATAGGTTTTACTTTCTCTTTGACGATTTTATCACCGGAGGTACAAATAAATAATTTAGCCGTTGCAGCAGCATTTGGGCGCCCAAAAACAGGAGCAGTTAAATAATGCGTTTCTTTTTCTTGGTGTAATTCATAAAGCTCTCGACTGGTTTCTGGTGCAATGGTGCTCATACTTATATGTATGGCGTCTTTTTTCATGATTTGTAGAAAACCTGTTTTACCAGTAGTTACTTCATTCAAAGCATCATCTTCTGAAAGCATAGTAATAATAATATCCGCATCTTCAGTTGCTTCTATAACTGTTTGAAATAGTTTATAATCTCCTTTTAAACCTTGAGCTTTAGATGCCGTTCTGTTAAATACATTAAGCTGATAACCTGCGTTAATTAAATTTTGAGCCATACCAATGCCCATATTTCCTAATCCTATAAATGCTATTTTGTTGTTCATGTTTTATTTTTTTGTTTCTATAGTATTTAAATTATCAATCATATTAAATTATTCTGTTATATCTGTCACTTTTTGCAACGAGAAGTCTTATAAATCAGTTGCATAGTGAGATATTTCCTGCCATTGACGTTATTCATAATTATCTATTAATTAGATTATTAAAAGCAGAGCCGTTTTGTCATGCTGAGCGGAGTCGAAGCATAAAGCCCATCGCTCCACTTCGACTCCGCTCAGGGTGACCCATTCCCTTATATTGTTGATAAATCAAGAGTTTTAACGTCATTTCATATTGATTTATATGAAATATATTAAACCTCAACATGACTAATTTATATAATCTCTATCCTCGTCGCTCAAGTCATTTTGCTTTTTCATGCTTATATAATCTTCATCTGTAGAATTCATGTTTTTACTTGAGGTAGTGTTTTCTAAAACAAGTTCTTTTTTCTTTCTTTTAGGTCTAGCTACAATAACACCGATAATAAACCCAAAAACGGTCACAATTAACATCATGATTAGCTTGGAAACATAAATTTCTTTCCACAAAAGCGTGAACATAACTTGATCTGTATTTTGCATAAAAATTACGGTAATGAATACGGCAAGTACAATTATTACAATGGTTTTAAAACTCATGACTTAAAGGTTAAAATTTAAGATTAATTCAAATATCGGGGTTTTTGTATTTTGATGATTTGGTATAGCAATTTTACCGCCTAAATCAAAATTTGGCAAATAAAACCTGAGTAAATTCATATCTGCCCTTAATTCGGCTCCGTAAGTTCTTAACCCTTTTCCTTTTCCGATGTTTTCAAAATCAGCAAAAAAGCCGCCTTTAATTCTTTTTACATACGCCAATGGACCAATTTCCCAGTCGGGGTAAGCGATAGGAAACCGATAATCAATCAAAAAAGTGTTTGATAAATTTTTAATTCCTTGTAAATTGGCATAACCACTTGCCCTTGGCAAATCAACATTGAATTGATACAATCCAGAATTTTTTTGCCAATTGAAACTAGTACTCAAACTATGATTATTGGCAAAACCTGGGAAGTAAAACAAGGATTTGAAAACTAAATTATTTCCTCTTAAAGCCCTTTCAAACGGTAGATGCTCATAAGCTAAATTGAAATTTTGTCCCCATTTAGGAGCTAAATCCCTTTCTGCTCTTCTAGTATTTAAACTAATGGATAAATTGTATTTTAATGGAAAATTAATGCTTTTAATAAAGTTTGCTGGCTTATAAGTAAGATTATATCTATTGCTATAATAAGTTTCTACAGCTAAGGCAGAATAAAAATTTTTGTTTAACCAATTAGCGGCAAATGGTAAATTTACCTTTAAAGAAGTGTAGTTCTCTCTAAAATTAAATGGTAATATCTGTACAATAGGCCCAGCAAATTGTTGGGCGTAAGCCAATCTCGCTCGGTTTTCATAATTGATAGAAATTTGAGGATAATATTTTTGATAAGTTACAGAAGCCCTATATTCACTTTTACCCAAAGCGTTGTTGTATCGATAACCAAAAGAACTTGCAGTGGTATTTAATTTATTATTAGAAACTAAATCTAAACCATAGTTATTATCGTCTGTAAATTCATTGGTTTCATTTATCAATCTTGCGCTATGAAAGTAAAATAGATGGCTTATTTCCTTGTAATTTTTACTTTGATATTCAATATTTGGGATAGAATCAAAAACATTCGACTTATTTTCCTGCGCTACAATGGGTTCGAAATAATTCACCAATGTAGTTATTAGTGTCAAAGGCTTAAATGTATCTGCGGCCTTTAAATCAATTGAATTGGCGTCATAACCTTTTGCTTGATAATTGTTGAACAATAAAATCCCCAAATCTTCATTAACGGAAGGATTATAAGCTCCAAACTGCGTATTTGTTAATTCACAGATTTTTTTCTCGTCTAAGTCTAACGAGTAAATATTGTCTATCCCATTATAATGAGCTTTATAAATTATTTTATTTTGATAAAAAACAGGTCGAGAGATGATTTGGGTGACTTGAGAAAGTAAAATTTCTTGCTTATTATCTTGGTATAAGATTAAAGTTTTACCGGCCTCATTAACAGCAGTTACAACAATCTTTTTACCTGTTTTATCAAAGCTGGGGGTTTGTAAAGTGAAATTTTGAGGGTTTGGATAGGTTTTAATAGTCTCTCCCGTTTCAGCGTCTATTTCTACGATATTAAAAATGTTTTCAGTGCTAATCTTAACTGCGACAATCTTTTTTCCATCAGGCGATAATGATGGAGAGAAAAGACGAGTTTTATGAGTAAGTTGCTTATAGGTATTTGTGGCTAGGTTATAGGTGCAAATTACATTAAAAGAACGTTGTCCAAATCTGATGTCAAAACGATATTCATCCCAAGTTATTTTATCTTTTTTATAGCTCAAATTTGGCTCTGTTTGATAGCCTATTTTAATGATGTTCTCCTCGTTTTTTTCTTTATCGATAAGTATGATTTTTGATGCTTCAATCTTAGAAGTTTTAATGCATATAACATCTCCACTTTCTGTTTGAAAAGGTAAGAGATAAGAAGTCGGGATTTTACCTATTTCTTTATTTACTGAGCTATAATTTCTAGGTTCTAATTTTTGGATTTGACCTTTCCAAAGTGAATCCATTTCATCCATAGTTTTATGATAAAGTTGATGTGTACCGATACCTCCAAACTTTTTTAAAGAGGAGCTAAAATTATAAGGCCGGATAGGAAAATTTTTAATGCGTTCTAAAATTTTATCTAAAATTTGAGGGCCATAATCTCTTCTTATTTTAGTGGTCATAAAATAACCTAAAGGATAATAACCAGGAGTGTAATCTTTAAAAGAACCTAGATAATTTTTGGAATAACTATAGCGATTTTTTGATAATTCATTAGCTCTTAAAACGAGTTCAAAATTTGGTTGTCTTCCACGGCCGGCGTGGGTAAGTGCGGTCTCTATTCCAACTGCATCTCCTTCAAAATACCATGCAGGTAAATTGATACCAAAGAGCGCTAATTTTAATTCTTCAAAAAGTGGTGCAGTTAAATTTGGGGCAAGCTTATCAAACTGAACAACGTGTCTTAATTCATGAACCGCTAAACTGTTCAACCAATCTTGTGCATCAAATTCCTGACCAGGGATAGTGTAAAATTCTGTTCTTCTTGGTGCCATTTGTACAAAGGCATTTGATATTACTCCTTGTGTTTGTAAAATTACTGAAATTGGCCTTGGTAAATGCCCTAGGCTTTTAGCTACATCAGGGATGATGGTGTTTAATACATTTGCCATTCTTTGTGCCTCCTTCTCAAATAGGGTAGGGTAGATGATTTGGAATTGAGGGGTATTGATCTGCTTAAATTTTACACTAGGTGGATTTTGAGAAGCATCAAAAATTTGCGAAAAACAGGATTGTGAAGTAATGATTGATATGATAATACTTAATAAGCTGAAAATAAGTTTTTTAAATATATTATTGAGTTGGCTCATAAAGTATTACTAAAAATTTTAGTTTATTTGATTTTTTAAAA
>JACMNZ010000245.1 GCA_014378285.1 Pseudopedobacter sp. | reverse complement strand
TATAAATGAATTTCATGCAATTCTCGAGGTGCAATATGCGGGTCGGTTCTGGCATTACCGTCTCTTCCTCCTTTAGGCATGCTATACGCTGCAAAATGTTTTAGCGTAGATGCAATGCCGTTCTCTTGTATTCCTAAAACCATTTGCTTGCCCATTTCGGCAACCAAAAACGGGTCTTCCCCGTAGGTTTCCACCACTCTGCCCCAGCGTGGGTCGCGAGCTAAATCTAAAATAGGTGCATAAATATTTGTGTATCCTAATGCTTTTCCTTCTCTGCCTACCATTTGGCCAGCTTTACGTACCAAATTTTTGTTCCAAGTGCTACCGATGTTGATTGGACTAGGCAATGGAGTGGCCCTATCGTGGTTTAAACCATGTATTCCTTCATTTGTAAAATCAACGGGAATGCCCATGCGGGTTTCTTCTACAAACCATTTTTGAATGGTATTGATAGCATTTGCGTGTTTGCTGAACGGATAAGAATATTGTGATTTTACTTGTGGATGAAACGGAAGACTATTCAATTGCTCATCAATATTCGCTATACCATCTTTCCAAATTTCATTTTTCCAATTTTGCGTAGGCAGCTCATCCTTTAACACTCGTTTGTAGCCGTATAGAGTAGCCAGCTGGTTGGTTTTTTCATCAACTGTCATCAAAGACAATAAGTTTGAAACTCGTTTAGTTATAGGTTGCTGCGGGTCTTCAAATATATCTTTGGTTCCGTTCTTATTAAAGTCTATCCATCCTTTTTGATAAATTTTGGTTTTTTGAGCAAAAGATAATTGGTGTAGCGATAAAATGATCGTTATAAGACATACTCTTTTAACGGCGATTGACATTTGCTTCATTAACGGTGTTTTTGGTTCTGAATTGGTTTTAATCTATTAATTTTTATCTAGCAAAAGCATACAAAAATTGATTGCTTAACAAAGATGTAAAAGAAACACTAAAAGAAGGGGTGTTTTCGTATGTATTTGAGGGGGCGTTTATCTTTTTGAATTGCTATCCGGCTTTTAAATCTTCGTAAAAACAAAACAACACCTTTGATTTGTAACCCAAACAAAGCATCAGAAATAGATTACAAAGGTGCGACTATTTAAAATGCTATTCGAAAATAAAAAAGTTCATCTCCACTAAAAATCAATAAGCAGAGATGAACTTTTAGGTTGGACTATAATTATTAAAGTGTCCTTTTTTGAACTAAAACATCATCTATCCACATCATTGTTTGGCTAAACAAGTTGATTTGGCTGTTATTAAATATATGATACCCATTGGGATCTGCAGGCGTATGTCCCACATTCAGATTAAAAATAATATTGTGCGGTCCAAAATTTTGCAACTGAAGATTTGGGTTACTACTGTTGTAGTAAGTTCCTTGGTCAATATCATCCAAACGGGTCGTTACTGTGATCACTCCGTTTATATTTTTCCAATATTCTTCATATTTATGCCAATTTTCTGAAACAGGATTTGGATCATAGGGTCTCTCGCAGGTGTTACCCAAAAGATTTTTATCACCGCCTGCTTGGGTTCCGTAAAATAAATTACTTGCAAATTTAGTAGATCTTCCTTGCCAATCGCCGTTTCTAGAATATCCTTCCATGATGTCGATTTCGCCTTTAGTTGGCCAAGCTTCTTCCTGTACAGTCCAAAATGCTGGCCAAGCGCCATAAGTTTGACCGAATCCTTTGTAAGTAGAACCATCTATGGCAATCAATTTTATATTGGACATCACACGATATTCTTCGTTATTACCTGGTTTAAAACTATAATAGGTTTTAACATGCCCAGATTTGTAACTGTTAGTACCAACTTTTGTGGCTGTTAACACTAAAACCTGCCTTCCATCTTTTGATGCAAGAGTTGGTACAGAGGAATCGTAATAGCAAATATTAGAATTATAATCATTACGATTTCCTGTTTTTTCAAATTGACTATTAAAAATGTTTTGATTATCAAAACCATCCCAAAGAACTGTTTCCCAAGCACCTACTGCCTGAGTTTTGATTTTACCTTGAAAGTCTTCGGTTTGAACGTTAGAAATAGGTTCCGTTTTTTTACAGGCAGTAAATGGAATTATTAAACCACCAATAGCTACAATAGCCAATTTTTTAAATTGCTGTTTCATATTAATTTAATTTACATTGGTTAACATCAAATTATATTAAAATAGCCTAGCGGCTATATCTAATTATTGATGCTTAAATATTTATTTATATCTGCAGATGAACAAACATATTAGGTATTAAACTCAAACAAGGCTGTGGTATGTTCTCAATTAGGGATGCATTTGTACCAACGGTAATTTATTCATAAAGTTAATCGGTATTTCGATGAAGCGATAATTATGTTTATCCTTTTAAAGGGGATGGAAAACAAAACAAGAATTAAATTAGGTGGTTTTTGTAATTAATAAACAGCATACCACTAAATCTATTCAATTTACAATAAAACCTGCTCTTTTTTTATTTTGCATTCCGGATTAACAAATATAAAAAAAGCTATAGTTTATATTTCTAAACCTAAATACAGATGATTATGATCGTATCTTTTTAAGACAGCAGTTACTTTTTTTCTCTGGATTTTAAAGTAAAACCTAGAGAGCAAGTCTGTAATTTTCGATAATTACTCCCCAAGTAGTAATTGCAAATTTTTAATTTGCCGGAAGAGCATTATAAAGTTTAGCTGGCAATAAGGAAAAGGTATAAAGGTTGTACGCAATTGAGGGTTTATGTTCTAAAGAACGATAAGTAACATATAACTGTCAGAATACATGAAGAAACTAATTCGCTGGAGCGTGTTTTTGGATAAACTCAGTAGGAGATAATTCAAAATATTTTTTAAACTCTTTACTAAAATGCTTGCGATCATTAAAGCCAACCATATAAGCAACTTCCGCAACTGAATAACTGTTTTGTTTAAACAACTCGGCTGCTTTTTTTAGTCTAATTTGTTTAATTAAATCTGCCACGGCATAGCCTGTTACTGATTGCACTTTCTTGTACAAAACCGTTCGACTCATGCCAATTTCAGCTACCAAATCATTTACGTCAAAAGTTGAATCTTCAATCTTTAATTCAATAATGGTCATTAATTTTTGTAGAAATTTTTCTTCCGGAGACACTGCATTTGAAGGTGAAGGTTGTAGCACAAACTGTCGCCCAAATTTTTCTCGC
Organism: Pseudopedobacter sp.; assembly: GCA_014378285.1. GTDB lineage: Bacteria > Bacteroidota > Bacteroidia > Sphingobacteriales > Sphingobacteriaceae > Pseudopedobacter. The sequence goes on along the minus strand of JACMNZ010000245.1, from coordinate 1,956 downwards.
ATCACTTGTTGCGAATGTAACAGGTTCTTGATGTTGAGGTCGAGAACTTGTGGGCTAAATGGCTTAGAAATATAGGCATCTGCACCTATGGAAAGTCCATCTATTTGGTGGTCAATAGAAGCTTTAGCTGTTAACAACAAAAAAGGAATATGGCTACTATATTCTGAAAGCTTCACTTTCTTACAGAACTCAAGTCCGTTTATTCCGGGCATCATAATATCGCTTACAATCAAATCCGGAATCTCATTTTCCATGTGAACCAAAGCGTCCTCGGCATTTGAAAACGATAGGATCTTATATTTTTCTACTAATAGATCCACAATTAGTTTACGCACTTCGTCATTATCTTCCGCAACCAAGACGGTGTATTTTTTGGCGTTTGTATTTATCTGAACGTCTTCTGTTTGGTCTTCCGAGGAAACAGTACTTCCGGTAGTGTGATATGTTAAGTCTTGTCTTATAACAATCTCTTCTTCAATTAAGTGGTCTTTTCCTACAGGTAGTGAGATGGTAAAGGTGGTAAGGTTATTCACTTCATTATCACTATCAAACTTAATTGACCCTTTGTGTAATTCAACGATACTTTTTGAAAGTACTAAACCTATACCACTGCCAATATTGTAACGCCCTCTGTCATCAACCTGAAAAAAACTTTGGAACAATCTGGAGTGCATATCCTTGGGGATACCTTTACCGTTATCTATGATATTGATATCAACAAAGCCTTTATCATTCGCCACATTCTTTATTTCCATTGAGATTTCTCCGCCAACGGGCGTAAATTTGAAAGCATTAGAAAGCAGATTAAGCAATACTTTCTCCATTTGATATTCATCAAAATATAGCAAAACAGGCTCTGGTGAAGCAATAAACTTATAGTTGATGGTTGAATCGGTAGCTGTAACAATAAAGGAGTCGAAAATATCCTTACAGAAAACCACAATATCTTGCTGGCTGCAATATACTTTCATGTGGCCTTCTTCTGCTTTTCTAAAATCTAATAACTCGGTTACTAGTTTCATTAAACGGTCTGCATTATTTTTAATCAGATTTAAAGGCTGTGCAAAATCCTTGGTATTGGGATTTCTTAAGATCTTATCTAGAGGGCCTAAAATAAGCGTCAACGGTGTTCTTATTTCATGAGAGATATTAGTGAAGAAGTTTAACTTCATTTGATAAAGCTCTTCTCTGCGTTCATTGTGAACGTGTTCAAGATATAAATCCCGTTTTAACATCGTCCTATTTTGTAGAAACCTAACTACCACTACAATTATAGAACTTATGCAAATGATATATATTAAATAAGCCCACCAAGTTGCCCACCAAGGCGGAAGAACCGTTATAATCAAACTTCGGACTTCGTTACTCCAAATCCTATCTTTATTTGCTGCCTTTACCTTAAAAACGTAATTCCCTGGAGGTAGGTTAGCAAAATTGACTACGCGTTGCTTTGCTACATTTTGCCATTCATCTGCCCGAGGTAATCCGTCTAATTTATAAGCATAAATATTATTGTCTGGGTTGATGAAATTTAGCGCTGCGTATATGATACTGAAAGATGATTGATCATAGGCTAAAGCTATCTCTTCTGTTTCTGTAATAGATTTTAACAAAGGGGATCCTTCTCCTCCTATTTTTGGTATTTTATTGTTGACTAAAAATTGCGTAATAACCACTTTAGGCGGCTCGGTGTTCTTAATAATTTTATCCGGGAAAAATATTGATATACCATTTAAACCACCAAATGCAATTTCGTTAGATTTTAGTCTCAACCCGGCTTGAGAAGAAAACTGGTTGCTAGTTAAACCATCGCTCGCGGTATAACCCGTAACCACCAAATCATTTTTATTGAAAGGAACTTTAAAGTTGTTGAAGTGGAGTTTGTTGATTCCTAAATCTGTACTTATCCATAAATTTCCACTTTTATCCTCAACAATAGCGTGGATAACATCATCT
>JACMNZ010000030.1 GCA_014378285.1 Pseudopedobacter sp. | reverse complement strand
TTTTAATAAATTTGTGCCTTATGCAGTCTAAAATCAATCAACATACTAGTGAAATCGAAGCTTTTGAACCCAAGTCGGCAGAAGAGTTAGAACAATTTCGCATCAAATTTTTAGGGACAAAAGGCATTATCAAAGATTTATTTGATGAATTTAAAGCCGTATCCCCAGAAGAAAAACGTGTTTTAGGCAAAGTATTAAATCAGTTTAAGCAATTAGCCGAGGCAAAATTTAATGAGTATAAAGATAATTTTATCAGCGGAAAGCAGGATGCAGCAGCTTCAGAAGATTTAACATTACCCGGAGAAGGTTTTGAAATCGGCGGCAGGCATCCTTTAAATTTAGTAAGGAAAGAAATTATTGAGATTTTTAAAAGATTAGGTTTTATTTTAGCAGAAGGACCAGAAATTGAAGATGATTGGCATAATTTCTCAGCCTTAAACTTCCCGGAAGAACACCCGGCTAGAGATATGCAGGATACTTTTTTTGTGGCGCAAGCCCCTCTCCCAATTTCCCACCAAAGAGAGGGAGAAACGCATGATGACTCTTCTAATGAAAAAAACATAAATCTTGCAAATCAAAAAGGACAAGCATCTACCCAATCAGGAAAGGAGACCGAAAGGGCTTCTTTCGCTTTGAGGACCCACACTTCTTCCGTTCAAGTACGTTTAATGGAACAAGGCAAACCTCCTTTTAGAGCTTTAATGCCTGGACGGGTTTATCGTAATGAAGCCATTTCTGCCAGGGCGCATTGTTTCTTTCATCAAGTAGAAGGTTTATATGTGGACGAGAACGTTTCATTTGCAGATTTAAAACAGACCCTTTATTATTTTGTGCAGGAATTATACGGAGAAGGAACAAAAGTAAGGTTTAGACCTTCTTATTTTCCTTTTACAGAACCTTCTGCAGAAATGGATATTTCTTGTACAATTTGTAAAGGCGCAGGCTGCCAAATGTGTAAATATAGCGGTTGGGTAGAAATTTTAGGGTGTGGCATGATTGATCCTAACGTTTTAGATAATGTAAATATTGATTCTAAAAAATATACTGGTTTTGCATTTGGAATGGGAATTGAACGTATTACCAACTTAAAATATCAGATTAAGGATTTACGTTTATTCTCTGAAAACGACGTCCGTTTTTTGAAACAATTCCAAACGGAAGTGATATAAAATGAAAAAATTAATCTTTTGCTTATTTGCTATTTTTTGTTTAATAAATCCTTCTTGTAGTAAAGATGATATCGATCGTATTCCAGATGTTCCTGTGAATTTTTCGGCATCTTTGTCGTTTCAACTTTCCAAATTAAATCAAATTGGTGGAGTAGAAGTTGTAAACAACGCTAACATTGGTGTTGCCGGTTTGGTTCTATATAACAACGGGAATGGGATTTTAGCTTATGACCGCTGCAGTACAGTAAATCCAATACAAAGAAATCCTGTTTTTCAAATCAACCAAACACCCTTGGTAGAGGATAAAGTATCTGGAGCGTATTTTAATTTAAGTGATGGTTCTGCATCAAAAGCGCCAGCAACAAGACCACTTAAGCAATATAGCGTAAGCATAAACGGCGATTTACTCACAGTAATAAACTAATGGAAATAGATAAGATTAAAGAAAGTATTAAAAAAGCTGCGCAAGATCTGTTTCGCAAATATGGCTATCATAAAACCAGTGTAAACGAGATTGCTAAAAAAGCAAAAATCGCAAAAGCAACTATTTACAAATATTTTGAGAGTAAAGAGTTGGTACTTCATGCTATTTTAATGGATTATCTTAAGGTAAGTTTAAACGAGGTAATTCAAAAAGACACAAGAAGTATAAATAAAGAAGAGCATTTAACAACCTTAATATTGAAAGTAAGTAAACTTTCTTATACTGTTTGTAACGAGTTTATAGGTTGGGATTTTATCCGTGAATCTACCAATGCACAAGGCTTTTTGAAAGATCTTTCAGATGAATTAGAAAATCTACTTTACACAGAATTTATCGCTATAGAAGAATTAAACGATGATGAAACTTATCCCGAAAGGTTAAGGTTTCTGATCAAGGCCAGTAAAAGTATCATCTTTTCATTCGCTTTTACATCTGTAAGTGATGCCGATGTTAGAAAGAACTTTATATCATTTCAAAAAGAGATATTGCCTTATTTGGTTAAGGCTGCATTGTAAGGGCTAAAGTTTAATAAGAGATTTCCCAAAATCAATTTTATTCTCATTTACTAAAAATAATCTTTCCAATATTCAATTTTATGATTGTACATAGATTGATTTGCCAGATGAACACAAAACGCAGTATTAGAACCTGTTTTAATATTTGAGGTCGGTTCTTTTTTATAGATGATGCAATCGTAAAAATCTTTTAGGGCATACCAAGTTCCATCTTTAGAATTATCAGCATCAATTTTAATTCCGCCCTCTTTATTCCATTCAATTTTAGTAGCGCCAGTAACTCCATCAATAGTTTTCAACTCTTTTTCTTGTTTTTTTTCTGGATAATAAATTCCCTCATTCATCAATAAAGAAACCATGCCTTTTGTACCTTTTATCTTGAATAGATAACCATCATGTGCATTTGCTAGGGTAGAACCAAAATTACCAACAATTCCTTCCTTATTGTACCTTAACATAACTTGTACATTATCATAGGTTTCTCGCCCATCCTTGTAATAATCTATACCACCAGTTGCAAGAATTTCATCAGGATGCGTATCAAAAGCCCAATTGATAAAATCTATTTGATGAGAAAGCAACTCAGCCACCAAACCCCCAGAATACTCTTTATACATTCTCCAATTAACCGCTTTTTCTAAACTCTTATCTGTAATAGGTCTGCGCCAAGTACTATTCCTATCCCATCTACAATCTATCTGTGTTACCTTACCTAAATATCCTTTTTCGATCATATCCTTAACCTTAAAGTATAAGGGAACGTATCTGTATTGATGGCCAATCTGTAAAATTTGATGAGGATGTTTTAATTTTAAATTAGATAATTCTAATGCCTGTGGGATATTATAGGTCATTGTCTTTTCTAAATAGATATGTTTACCAGCTAAAAGGGCTGCTTTAGCTATCTCGAAATGATCGCTCAATGTTACCGAAATAATCACTGCATCAATCTTGTTATTTTCTAATAATTTCCTATAATCTGTATATAATATAAATTCCCTTTTGTTTTTTGCTATCGTTTCTTTAATCCTGAAATCTAAAACATCGCAAATAGCTATAACATTGTAAAAATCGCTTAAACCATCCATTACACTTATAAGCCCTTTACCTCGGTCTCCACATCCAATCACGCCAACGTTTAAAATTTGTTTGTTAATAGAAAAAGCTTGGACTACCTTGTTCTGAACCATTATTCCGCCTGCCAATAATCCAGTGTTTTTTATAAATCCTCTTCTTTCCATTAATTTTTTATGCTTTTAATATTTGGAAATCCCAAAGAACACGTGTCCTTAATGTTTCCCTTTTTATCCTTAAAGATAAAATAAGCTTGTATAGATTTGTTTTGTTCTATAAATTTTAAGGCTTTTTTTAATCCCATCACCATAAATGCGTTGTCAAAACCATCAGCAGTTATTGCGTTTTTTGCATATACCGTTACGCTTATTAATTCGTTATTAACAGAGTAACCCGTATGTGGGTTAATTAAATGTGAGATTATTTTACCTTCTGATTTATAAAACTTTCTATAATTACCCGATGTAGTAACAGCTCCCTTTTCAATCTCTATATATTTTGTAATTGGTAAAAAGTCTTGGTCTTTGACTCCCTCAATACCTATCATAAATTTCTTGTTATTTTCTTTTTTTCCGTTAATTCTTAATTCTCCCCCTAATTCTACTACAAAATTATTTACCTTGTTTTTTTGCAAAAATGAAGCAATTAAATCTACAGAATATCCCTGTGCAATTCCGTTCAAATCAATTTTAACCTGCGGATTTTTCTTGATTAAAGAGTCTGATTTTATTTGTAGGTATTTGAACCCAACATTTAATAATGTTGATTTTATCATCATTGAATCTGGAAGAAATTTATCTTTTTGTAATCCAAATCCCCACAAATTAATTAGAGGATAAACGGTTATATCAAAATCTCCATTGGTTTTTTTAGCAATTACTGTAGATTTTTCTATTACCTTTTTAAAATGGGTGTCCATTAAAACACCCTTTGCATTATTATTAAATTTATTGATTAAACTATACTCTTTATAAATAGACATAGAGCTATCAATCTCTAATAAAATACAATCTACCTGAGATTTTAAAATTTTTGCGTCTTTTGCATAATAAATTATTTTATAGGTAGTTCCTTGAGCATTTCCTTCTATCTCAAATCTCTGAAAATCTTTCTCCGTCTTAAATGAAAAAAATATCAAAAGTAAAACCACTAACGATAAAATAATCGATAACTTTTTTGAATCAATATTTAAAAACTTTATCATTAACCATTACTTCTTGTGTGGCTTCATCAAACGTAGCTTTATATCCTGTTCGTACGGCAGCATTTGTCATGATATTTGCAATAGAATGATAATAACCTGCTTCTAC
>JACMNZ010000244.1 GCA_014378285.1 Pseudopedobacter sp. | reverse complement strand
GTTGTATCACGCGTGGGCGGATATATAGATTCTATCTATTTCGAAGAAAACCAACATGTAGATGCAGGAAAAATTTTAGTAAAATTAGATGATAGAGATTATAAAATTAAGTTAGCGCAGGCGCAAGCGGGTAGGCAATCTGCTTTAGCAAATGTAAATGTAAGTGAATCTGTGGTAAGTTCTACCGCTGCAAATATCGCAACTGCTAAAGCAAACGTTGTAGCCGCACAGGCAAAATCTGAAAAGGCTAATAAAGATTTTGCTCGTTATAAAAATCTGATTAAAGATGGTTCGATAACGCAACAACAGTTTGATCAGGCTAATGCCGATAAAGAAACTGCAAATGCGCAATTACAAGCAATGCAGGCTCAGTATGTTGCTGCTAAAAAACAGGTTAACACCAGCCAATCTCAAGTAAGTGCCGCAAGTACAAATATTTCTTCAAAAACCGCAGATATTGATTTTGCCAAATTGCAATTATCATATACAAAAATTGATGCTCCTGCAACTGGAATAATTTCCAATAAAAATATTCAGGTTGGTCAATTAATTCAGCCTGGTCAATCTTTATTTGCTATCGTAAACGACAATAGTTTATATGTGAAAGCAAATTTTAAAGAAACCCAATTAGAAAAATTAAAAGAAGGCCAATTAGTTGATGTTGAAATCGACGCTTTTCCGAATGCTGATTTAAAAGGATATATCTATAATTTTTCACCCGCAACTGGAGCAAAGTTTTCATTACTTCCGCCAGATAACGCAACAGGTAATTTTGTAAAAGTTATTCAAAGAGTTCCGGTTAAAATCAAATTAGATAAAAATAAAATTTTGGATAAGGTACGTCCAGGAATGAGTGTTAAAGTTTCGGTTCACGTTTCTGAGTAATTTATCATGGCAGAAAAAGGCTTAAAAAAGTGGGTAATTACAGTCACTGTAATTACCGCTGCACTTTTAGAATTAATAGACACCACCATCGTCAATGTTTCTTTGCCCCAAATACAAGGAAATTTAGGTGCAACTTTAGAAGACGTTGCGTGGATAACTACTGGTTATGCGGTTGCAAATGTAATTATATTGCCTATGTCGGGATGGCTGGGAGAAACTTTTGGTAGAAAAAATTATTTTTTATTTTCCATAATTATTTTTACAATAGCTTCTTTTTTGTGTGGAAACGCCACCTCTTTAGAACAATTGGTTGCTTTTAGAATTTTACAGGGTTTAGCGGGTGGTGGGTTAATATCTACCGGACAAGCAATTTTGTTAGAAACTTGGCCACCAGAAGAAGTAGGAATTGCTACAGCAATGTTTGGGTTGGGAGCTGTTGTAGGACCAACATTAGGGCCAACAATTGGAGGTTACATCACAGAACATTTTTCTTGGCCATGGATATTTTATGTTAATATTCCTGTAGGGATTATTGCCGCCTTCGCAGCATATCTGGTTATTAAAGAAACTCCAAAAACCGCAAAAGGAAGACCTGTTGATTGGTGGGGTATTATTTTATTGGCTTTAACGGTAGGCAGTTTACAAACCGTTTTAGAAAAAGGCGAAAGTGAAGATTGGTTTGCTACTTCTTACATATTAATATTATCAGTTGTATCGGTGTTAGGATTTTTATTATTTATATGGCGAGAAAAAAGTGTTGAATTCCCAATTGTTAATCTAGATATTTTAAAGAAACGGAGTTTTTCTGTTGGGATGTTTTTTAGTTTCATTTTAGGATTTGGGTTGTACGGTTCTGTATTTATATTTCCTATTTTTTGTCAAAATCTTTTAGGTTTTTCAGCCTTACAAACTGGAGAAATATTTCTTCCAGGAGGGATTGCTACTATCGTTTTAATGCCTTTTATAGGGATTATGCTTAAAAAAGGTGTTCCTGCTCAACTTATGGCGGCATTAGGAATGTTTCTGTTTTTCATATTCTCTTATATGTTAAGCAAATCCACGTTATCCTCTGGTACCGGAGATTTCTTTTGGCCTTTAATAATTAGAGGAGTAGGGATGGCGTTTTTGTTTGTTCCCTTAACAACTTTAGCTATACAAGATTTACGAGGAAAAGAAATTGGACAAGGAACTGGCTTAAATAATATGGGTAGACAACTAGGCGGTTCTTTTGGTATTGCAGCCTTAACCACGCTTATCCATATTAGAAACGGTGTACATAGAAGTAATCTTTTAAGTAATATTAACGAGTATAATTCGGCATTTACCCAAAAATTAAATTTGATAACAAGGAGTTTTGTAGCTAAGGGCTACACTTATTTAGACGCACAACATGCTGCCATGAAGGCAATTGATGGAATGGTATTAAAACAAACATTTTTACTAACTTATACAGATGCTTATTGGTTGGTTGGGTATGTGATGTTGTTTTCTATCCCACTTTTAGCACTTCAAAAGTTTAAGAAAAACGCACAGATTCCAGCAGATGTCCATTAAATAAATAAGGCTGCTTTTTATAAAAAAGCAGCCTTATAATTAACAATTAAAACCTATTAAAATCCTAAAAGATTGGTTAAATACTTTTAGGGTTGATTAACCTTATTACTAATTTAATAAATAATAAGTATTAAAAGCAAATTTTAAATGACATTAATAATCATTAATTTCATTTTTAATAAATTTGAGAAATATTATTAACCTATTAAATTTTTGTTTTCCTTAATAAATAATCTTCCCTGTTGCAGTTACTAAAGACGCAATCCTAACAGCATCAAAAATTCTCTCTTCTTTGGTTGCTAATTTCATTAAAGAATCTTCATGTGCGTTAACGCACATCTCGCATCCGTTCCTTTCCATTTTCTAAACATACTACCCCAACTTTATCAAACTTTGGAAATTTTTCTCCTGTACCAATCGTTATGTTAAATTTTAAATATTTACTTTTATTTTTTTGTGCAAAAAGCTAAGCATTTGTTCATAAAAGAATAGTGGATTCAATTATCTTTTTCACGTTATAGACGAAAGTTATTAACTATTTAATTTAGATAGAACAATTAATTAATATAAAATGAAAAAACATTTTTCCAAAAAACAAGTAGTTGCAATAATTGCCATTTGCATTATAGGTAATATAATGTTATTACTTTCAATGACTGATTTTTTCACAGCATCTTTTTTTAAAGGAAAATATTTGCTTTTATATTTTTTAATAGCGAGTTCAATATTTACAGCTTACAAAGTGGTTATAAATTACCGTAGAAGAGTTGGTTCTGAAGAAATTTGATTTTATCTAATTTCTATTGGCCTCAAATCTGAAATATCCTGTAGGTTTGGATTCATTTGAAAACGCATAAAGGCAATTTTAATGTAATAAACTAAATCGTAATCTTTCGCTTTAACCGCAAAGGCATAAGACGGGCGGTAATTTATCATAAAGATCAAAAGCTTATCACCTTTTAATCCGGTTACTTTTCTTACCAACTCTTTATTAAAAATTTGATCTACTAAAGAATTTTGATAATCACGCTCCATAATTTCCATCAGTTTTCTGGCATTTTTACCTTCTCTGCTAAAACTGCTCCAAATAGATTCAATACTTAAGCCCGCACCACCCGGGCCAACACTTATTAAATCTTTATTATTTCCTAATCGTACGGCTTTATTAAAGGATTTTTTGGTTTCTTCATATTTGGCTTTCGCCGATAGAACAGAGTCTTTAAAAATAACTTCTGGTAAAGGAATGGAAAGTCTTTTTAAGTAAATAATTAAAGAGGTTTGGCCAGCAAACTTTAAAGTATCTCTTTTATATCCTTGTAGTTTACTGGTTAAAATATCACCAATGCTAGCCTTAATAAAAAATTCTCCTTTTGTATTATTGAAAACAGATTCTTGGGTATTTAAATTAGTTACGACAACCCTATTTATCCTAAATCTGGTATCACGGTCAAAAACAATTCCTCCAACTTCTGCAGTAGTTTGCGAATATGCAGCAAAAGAAAATATCAGAAACATTAGGGCGCAGATTATCTGTTTCAACTTATTTTTTAATCGTTATTTCTTGTCCTAACTTAATAGTATTATCAACCATATTATTAAGTGCTTTTAATTCATCAACAGTTAATCCAAAACGTTTTGATATATTATAAAGTGTATCGCCTTGCTGAACAATATATTTATCTCCAGCAATAACCGTTGGCGCATCAGTTTTACGATCTTTAGCCTTTTCTTTAGGGATGTTTTTATTGATATCTGAAAGCACTCTATCTTCTCTTTTTATTTTATCAATCTCACCCTCTCTTTTATCATATTGATGCAAATCATACTTATCAATAATTCCAATTAACAAATCTGGATATTTTGGATTTGTTGCATAACCAGCTTGTTTCAATCCTTTTGCCCAACCTTCATAATCATCTTTATCCAACTCAAATAAAAATGCATATCGCTTCCTTTTTAAAAATTCAGAATGATCTTTAAAGCTTTCTTCCGGATTATTATAAACCCTAAAACAGTCGTCTTTTTGATCATCATCTTTATAATATCCTTTTCCATTCCAATCGCTTGTGCATTTTATACCAAAATGATTATTGGCATATTTAGCCAAATCACTGTTACCTGTACCAGATTCTAAAAGTGCTTGCGCCAAAGTAATACTTGCGGGGATACCAAACTTATTCATTTCGGTAATTGCAATTGTTTTAAAACGATTGATATAGGTTAAAGTATTATAAGAAATATAATTGCCTCCAGAGGATTTGTTAGCACTTTTCTCTATTTTTTTGTTTTCCTTCTGATAACTTTTCTTTTTAGAAGCACAAGAAGAAAATAAGATCATCAGCGTAAGCGATAACAGCAGATTTTTCATTTAATTTTTAATTTTTGACCAATGCGTAAAATGGTAGATTTTAAATTATTTTTTGTCATCAAGTTTTTAACAGTGGTATTATACTTCTCAGAGATTTCTCCTAAAGTATCTCCTTTTTTCACTTTATAATAAACACTAACTTCTACGGCTTCAATAGGTTCTATATAGTCATCAGGTCTATTATCATACTCGTAAAGTTTAAGCTTTTTTATTAATCCTATTACTTGCGAAGCCCAAGTGCGGCTAGCGGCATAACCACCTCTTTGAATTCCATAAGCCCAAGAGCGATAATCGTAATCAGTATATTTATCAAACAAAACTTTAAATTTAGACCTGCTTTCTAGCATATCTATAAAGTTTATATAAGAATCTTCTACTGCATCAAAACCTTTATAAGCCGAATTAATTTGAGTGCTATTATTTGGCCCTTTTATACCAAAATGGTTGTTTAAATATCTTGCAATTTTGCTTGTTCCGCTGGCAGATTCATGGATTGCAACTGCCAATATTATACTAGCAGGAACGTGATATTTATTCATTAATTGGATAGAAAAATCTTTATTTTCATCAATATACTTTTGAGTTACAGATTGTGCAAAACAAAATGAGGATATGCAAAACAGAAGAATTATAAAACAAAAACTTTTCAATATTTTGATAATTTTTAAACCTTTCAAACTAATTATAACTTCAATTATTTTTTCCTGATGACAAATATACCGTCTCTAATGGGCAAAATCAGCTTTTCAACTCTTGCATCATTAGTCACCATTTGGTTAAAAGTACTAATATTTGAAGTATCAGTATCGTTAATCTTTGTTAAAACCTTTCCGCTCCATAAAACATTATCAACTAATATAATTCCTCCGCTTTTTAGTTTATCAAAAACCAAATCGTAATAAACTCCATTATTTTTTTTATCCGCATCTATAAAAACCAAATCAAATTGTTCCTTAATATCAGGAATTAATTCTACAGCGTTTCCTATTCGATAGTCAATTTTATCCTCTAAACCCGACTCAAAAAAGTATCCTCTAACCCTTTCCTCTAATTCTTCATTTATATCTATGGTAATTATCTTTCCCTCATTGGCTAATCCTTCTGCCAAACAAAGCGTTGCATAACCTGTAAAAGTACCAACTTCTAAAATACATTTTGGGTTAAGCATTTTAGACAAGATACTTAAAACCCTGCCTTGGTAATGTCCAGAAATCATTCTCGGCATTAATACCTCTAATTGAGTTTCTCTGTCAATTTTTTTAAGTATTGCGTTTTCATTTTCGCAAGTATTAGAAAGGTAGTGATTTAATTCTTCGGAGATAATTTGCATTTGGCAAAGATAAGGATAGATTTAAAACGAGGGAGAAAGCATTTTTTGCTTATTTAACAGGCTAAACAATTTTATTAATTGTCCTATCTTTGTTATCTACTTCAATATAATGCAATTTAAGATGCGCAAAACAATCATCACTATCAATTATTTAAAGTTGATTATTACGGCGGCAATAGTAAGTGTGTTTGCCGTATTATTAGCGGTTTCATTAAAAAAAGCAACAGAACATTTTGAACATTTGATTTTC
>JACMNZ010000243.1 GCA_014378285.1 Pseudopedobacter sp. | reverse complement strand
TTATACTCTCCAATTGCTCCTGGAGCTTTTGAAAATCCTGGATAAGGCAAATAAGCACTTTCTGTCCATTCCCAAAGTTTACCCCAATTTAATTTTTGGGCTGCAATTTCCCATTCAAACTCTGTTGGTAAACGCATTCCTTTCCAAGAAGCAAATGCAGAGGCTTCATAAAAACTGATATGTGTAACGGCATCTTCTAGTTTTATTGGTTTTAAACCTCCTGCTAAATCATATCTTAGCCATTCTCCTCCAACAAAATGCCAATATAAAGGAGCCATGATTTTATTTGTATTTACCCAGTCCCAACCATCGGCATGCCAATGTTTAAAATCTTGATAACCTTTATCTTTTATAAATTCTAAATATTCGGCATTACTAACCAATGATGCTGAAATCTGAAAATCTGGAAGATAAACTTTATGTGATCCTAATTCATTATCGAAACAAAAATCATTTCCCTCATAGCCAATCTCATAAACGCTAGCTTCAACTTTTAACCAAGCTTCTTCCTCAACTTTTAAATCTTGTTCTATGTGTTCATTGGCATAAGCTGGAAACAAAGGATTATGCCCTAATATATATTTAATATCATAACGTAATAATTCTTGGTGTTGCTGCTCGTGGTTTAATCCTAAAATCAGCAATTCTCTAACGCTTTCTTCTGGTTCTCTGCATAAAAAACTTTCCATTGCTTCATCTACATGTGCCCTATATTTGTAAACATCTGCAACCGTTGGCCGACTTAAATTCCCCCTATCCGTTCTAATTACTCTTGCACCAACCGTTTCGTAATAGCTATTGAAAACATAATTGTAGTTAATATCAAATTCTTGGTAAGCAATAAGATTAGGTTTCAAAATGAAAGTCTCAAAAAACCAAGTTGTATGTCCTAAATGCCATTTTGGTGGGCTAACATCAACAATTGGCTGCACCACATAATCCTCTATTTGTAGTGGTTCACAAATTTTTTCAGAAAGTTTTCTGATAGATAGATAATTGGATAACAGCGACATTTTTAGCTTTTTCAAATTTTAACAAAAATAATGCCTTTAAGGTTTTTTAGGTTTTAATTATTTTTATAATCGATGATTTATCGGGTTAAAAAAATGTAAAATTATTTAGAAGTGGTTAATAATGTCGTCCCGCTGGGGGCTTAACTTTTTGGGATTTCATGTTACCATAATGTCTCCCCGCTAGGGCCAAAAGTTGCGATATTTTGAATGCCCTAGCCAAAGAGAAGCAAAATTTTGATAAAAAAAATTTTGGTTTTTTTTTTAGAATGCCATAGGTTTGGCATTTAATTTTAATAGTGTTTATATTTGCGTTAGGGATTGAAGTGACATCCTTTTTTGCTTTTTCTGCAAAAAAGATATAACGGAAAGCTCGCCCGAACGCCCAAAAAAATTGAAATTATTTCTGAATCAAACAAACTGCATAAGCAACCACGCCTTCTTCCCTGCCGATAAAACCCATAGTCTCGTTGGTGGTAGCCTTTATGGAAATATCTTCTTCATCAATTCCCATTGCGGCTGCAATTTGTTTTTTCATTTCGGGTACATGAGGATTAATTTTTGGAGCTTCTAAACAAAGCATTGCATCAATATTATTGATGGCATATCCCTTTTCAGAAAGCATTCTAACACATTCTGTTAATAAAATTAAACTACTAATCCCTCGCCAACGTTGGTCAGTATTTTTAAAATGATGCCCAATATCGCGTAAATTTGCAGCTCCCAAAAGTGCATCGCAAATGGCGTGAACCAAAACATCTGCATCTGAATGTCCAAACGCACCTTGATGGTGGTCTAACAAAACCCCGCCCAATACAAATGGATGTCCTTCCTTTAATTGGTGTACATCAAAACCAAAACCTACTTTAATTTTCATTTACCTAGTAGATGTAGCTGACTGAGATGCAAAGTTAAACAATAAAGAAAATCTAAGGGTATTTGCCAAAGGCGATTGTTGCTGATTTGCCAAAAGATAAGAGAAGTTTAAATCTACCACATTATATTTTAAACCTAAACCCAAAGATAGGTATTGGCGATTTCCTTTGTTAGGATTTTCATAAAAATAACCTGCCCTGATGGCAAATTGTTGGTTATACCAATATTCTAACCCTGTAGAAATACTTACTTCTTGAAATTCTTCTGAAAAACCACCTGGCGCATCAGAAAAGGAACCAAAAATACCAGCAGGTACAGAGCGATTTGGGTCTTTACCAGAGATGATTCTTCCGTTAGGATCGTTATTTTCTCTTATTGGATTGGTTGGCACCAATAATTTATTAACATCTAATGCAAAAGTAAAATCGTTAAAATCATCTGCATGGATGGTTGCAGCACCACCTAACCGCATATTGGTTGGTAAGAAATATTTTGGACCGCCGTCTGTATAGCTCATTTTTGTACCGATATTAGAAATATCCAAACCAGCAGAAATGGTAGCATTTTTTCCAAAAAGTTGATTGTCTTTTGTATAAAATGCAGAAACATCTGCGGCTAAAGCTGTACCTGGTTTTGTTTGTTGATTTTCAAAAGTTGCACCACCAGATAAATTTGAATAAATAAACCTTAATGCTGTACCTAAAGAAAAATTTTCGCCAAAGCTTCTTGCATAAGTTCCATCAACAGATAATTCGTTAGGGTTAAAATCTCCCTGTTTAATTTGATTAACATCTACAAACTGAATATTGCCTAAAGAAAAATATCTTAAAGAACCACCAATGGTATTTCTATCGTCTAATTTGTAGTATCCGTTTAGGTACGCTAAATTAATATCAGGAACTAGTTTTTGTAACCAAGGGCTATAAGAAAGTCCAAAACCATAAGGGTCTTTCATAAAGGCTAATTTAGCTGGATTCCAATGTGTAGAGTTAGCATCGGGAGAAATAGCAACACCTGCATCACCCATTGCACCTGATCTTGCATCTGGCGTAATTAACAAAAAAGGTACTGCTGTGGTAATTGTATTTCCTTGTCGGCCGTCTGTTGTGGCTTGTGAAAAAGTTTCAAATCCGGTAATCGTAAACGCAATAAAAAAGATGTAGAATTTAGATTTCATACAGTAAAACTAAAATTTTTGTTAAGAATTTGTGTTAGGTTTATAATAAAACAAGTTTTTCTATTTTTTGAATAGTTTGGCCCAATATGGTAGAACGCACTTTTAACTCATAAACGTATATGCCTCTTGCTAGTTTTTCCCCAAAATCATCTTTGCCATCCCAAAAGATATTATTTACCCTGTTTCCGGCAGAATTGACCTGCTGATTTATGGTTTTGACCAATTTACCAGAAACCGTTCTGATATTAACTTGAACCTGTAGATCTTGGTTTGGGTAGTTATGCTCAAATTGGAAACTGGTACGTGTTGTAAATGGATTAGGATAATTTAAAACATGTGATAAAGCTAATTTTTCTGATGGTTTAACTTCAAAATTAATAGTTTGTTCTGATGAATTATTAAAAACATCCCATGCTTTAATTCTAAGACTATAAAAACCGGGTTCTAAATTGTTTAGCGTGTAATTAATTTTACCTTCTTGGTAAGAATCTAATTTGGCTTGGTAAAATTGATTAAGGATGATGTTCTTATCATTTTTATCTGTAGTGATTAGCGTTGCTACAATATCATGTCCAATGCCTATTCCAGTAGTATTTATTCCACTTTCATCATTTAAGTTGATTAATAAAACAGGATTGGTATTGGTAATACCACCCGAAACAAAATTTTCATCGTTTAAATAGGTTTTAATTACTGGACCAATTTTATCACTTAGGCTGTTTAAAGATGACCCACCCACCAATAAATCTACGTTTGCACCTTCGGCATCAGTAATATTATCTGAGGCGTAAAAACTAGCTTTTCCTTTTCCAACTTTTAAATTAATATCTTTTGGTACAATAAAATCGAAATTAAAATCGCCGTTTATAACGCTTACTTTCCCTTTATAGATGATGTTTTTTTGTGTTTGGAAAGCTTGGGCATAGCTTCCGTTTACCTGCTTATCTTGTCCTAAGGTGGTAATTGTTGTAGGTTTATCAAGCAATGTTGGATAAAGAAACCCATTAAAAGAGTTTAACTTATTTCCCTGCTTATCTGCCACATAACCTTTCAGGCTTATTTTTTTTCCAGCTTTTAAAGTATCTAATAGGTTATTAATTACCACTTTATTTGCAGGAAATGGAAACAAAGCTGTAGGATCGCCCAAGAGCGTAAAGTTTCTAGAATTGATATTTAACCCACCAACGTTATTATTTTTCGCAGCTTTAAAAACCTCACCAAAAGTGATTTTACTCTTTTGATTCGCAGCATCAAATAAAGCTCTCAAAAAACTTTGGTTCAAATCAAAATTATAGGAAGCAAAAACAACCCGTGTAGTGCTAAATATAGATGGAACGCCATTATCTTTTTGTATCAACGCCAACTCTCCTCCCGAAACTATTTCAGGATCATCCCACCTGCTAAAAGAGCAGGTTGCCGTAAATATAATGGGTAAATTATTGTTGTTTTTCCACGATTTAATATCATCTAAAGTAAGTACTCTTTCTGCAGCCCAACCATTTTCGCCACCATGGCCTGTATAATTGATTAATAAAGCTCCATTATTTATTTTTTGGTTAATGGCATCTTTTACTTCCGGATAGCGACTACCGCCAGCTAGGTTTTGTTGTTCATAAGCGTCAAAATATATTTTATCAATATTTATGTCTTTGTATTTTGAAGCAATTAATGCAGCATTGGATTCTGCTTGATTAAGGTGTAGATTATTATCCTCATCATCAGCAACAATAGAAATTTGATTTCTCCAATCGCCAAAACTATTTGTACTGGCATAATTAATTAATTTATCAACTACATTTCTGGCTTCTCCGGAAGTCTTTACAGGGATTCTTCCAACTGCAATATCCAATAAACCCGGATTACTGACATAATCTTCTGGGAAAGCACCTTCATCATCATCCAATAGTGCAAAATAATCATCCGAGGTATAGCTTTGAGTTGGCGATAAAGAGTTATCTGATTGATAAGTCACCACGAAATTATTTTCTTTAAACTGGATGCTTTTGTTATCAAAAGAACCTTTGCCAAAAATCAATAAATATTTAGGCGATAAATTTGAATTTCCTCCTGCCCTTTCATAAAACATTTTTACAAAATCTCTTATGGCGGTTGCATCTCTTTTGCCAGAAGAGAACTCATTATAAATTTGATCTGGAGTAACTATTTGATAAGAAATTCTTTGGGTTGATTTTCTAAAATCGGCCAATCTTTTGGCTTCATTTATAAATTGGGTTGGGCTTATTATCAATAAATCGGCGAAAGCCAAACCATGCAAATTTTGATTAATTACTTTCCCAATAGATTTTGGTTCTTTTAACGATATTGGATTAAAAGCAACAAACTCTTTTAAAGCATCTGTTTTTACGAGGAAATTGACTGTATTTGTTTGATTAAAATAAGAGTATTGATTAATATTTTGAGCATCAGTAATATCCCAAATCCTTAAATCAGTACCGCTATTATTAATATTAAACTGAGTGATGTTTCCGTTTTTAACACTTTTTAAATCCCTAAATCTTAAAAAATTATTGTAAATAGTTAAATTACGTCTAAAATTTAGCTCCAGATGATCTAACCATGCGTTACTGGCGGAATTTGGCTTGTTGTAAGTGATTCCTATTTTAATACTATTGCCAGTTACGTTATTTAATGATGCTGTTTGGGTAGCAAGATTTGCAAAATCTGTTTCAAAAGTTAAAGGCAAAGCCGATGCTGATAAACTGTAAAGATTTTGTCCGTTTAAAGTAATAACTGCTGATGAATTAATATTTGACCGGATAGCCATTGTAGTTTTTACAAATGTTGGTGAATTACTCACTAATCCATTCACGTCAAAATCAAAAGATTGAGTTGGTGTAAATTCAAAATTTTCTCCGTACCAGTTTCTTCCCGATTTTATTGTAGCTGTAATTAAAGAATAGATGTCCTTTTCATAAAGTTGATGATCATCAAAACTATTACTCACATAATTTGGAGAACCTAGAGCGGTATTTATAGTAATTCTTTTTCCTGTGCCTAAATCAACATTTAAATAATAATAAGAGCTATCTGTATAAACATTACTTTGATGTTCAAAATACTGAGCTGTATTGTTAGCTTTCCAAGTGTTATTTCCTTGAGCATAAAACAGAACGTAATCGTTATTATCAAATTTGTTATCAGCTTCGCCAAAAACCTCAATTGCATTTTCTTGTAAATCATCAATCCTGTTAACAGAATTTGGTTGCGGCAACATCGCTCCTCCGTTGCCATAAATCCTTATATCTTTTGGTTTGATATTAT
>JACMNZ010000242.1 GCA_014378285.1 Pseudopedobacter sp. | reverse complement strand
TTTTAAACTTAAAAATACGGGTTAAGATTTTGCTCTCGTAATTAAAATATCGTTGTAAATACAATCGGTTTTGATGTAGAATAAAAGGTTGTTTTTCATCGCCTTTAAGGCAAACCATTTTTTCTTTTTTAAGCTGCTCAACATCTAAACAATCTATTTTAAAATAGGATGATATATCTTCTTTTTCTAATGATAATTCTCCTAAATTTAAGCAAATATGACCTTGAGAAAGCTTTTTAGAAACTAGATATGCATAAGGTTGTAAGTTTTGGCTTTTAAAAAAAGAGGCAAATTGTAAATGGACATCATTAAAAGTTTGCATAAGATATTACTATATTTTAAAATAGAAAGGCAATATAACCATAAGTGTTTTGTATGCAATCATTTTAAATAATTACAACTAAACATTGATTATTGCACTAAAAATTTATTGATTTAAACGGTAAGGTTTTATTTAAATAAATAAACTATTTTAGTGCTAACCTAAAAGAAATAATGAAGCCTTTAGCTATTTTACTTTCTACTTTTATAATTTTTTGTTGTGTATCTTTTTTGCTTTTCGATCATATTTATTTAGAATATTGTGGAAGGTTCTCCTTTTCTTTGATGTTGGTCTTTACGGCCCTAATACATTTTGTGCATACAGAAGGTTTAGTGTTAACAATGCCAGACAATTTTAGTGAGAAGTATAAAAGAATTATTGTTTTGGCAACAGGAGATTTAGAAATTGCAATGGCGGCAGGTTTATTAATTGATGAAATATCAAAAGTTACCGCAATTTTAACCATGTTATACTTGCTTGCCATTATCCCTTCTAATATTATTGGGGCTATAAAAAAAGTTAGTGTAGAAAGAGAAAACTTTACAGGGAGAGGATTAAATTATTTATGGATAAGAATGCCTTTACAATTGTTTTTTATGGCGTGGATATATTATTTTGGAGCATTTTTATAGAGCTTTTTTAAAAGGCACAATTTCTGTATGATGATATTCAAAAAATCCATCATTATGCAAAATCAACGATCAAAAGAAGAAAAAATAAAAAAGAAAAATCAAGATTCTATTGCATCAGAACTAGAAGAAAAACATACTGAACATCCTGAAAAAAATATAATTTCTATAAAAGATGTAATTGATAAACATCCATCATCTTCAAATACTCATGCATTGCCTTTAGATGAACAGCAATATGATGCACATCCACAATCAAAAAACGAAGATGAGTAAAAAAGCAATTCATTTTTTATTTGGTTTGATTGTATTCGGATTTTTTTCTTGCAAAACTATTTTTAAATCTTCTCCTTATCAAAACTATCTCAATTCTTTAAATAAAGTAGGTCTTGATACAACAGCAATGGGAAAGCTATGGGTAAATAATGGGCAAGAGGCTTTATTAAATCCAAATCAAAATTTAAGATATCCATTTAAAGAAGAAATATTTTTCAAACAGAATATTCCCTCTGCTACTGCCTATCAAATTAATTATAAAAAGAGCACTAAACTTAAATTCACTATAAATACCAAAGCAAAAGGCGGTGTTTTTTTAGATTTGTTTAATGATATTAATTCTAAAAAATCTATAATCAGCGAATTTGTCAGCGATTCTACTTTTTATTATCAATCAGATAATGATGAAGTGTTGGCCCTGAGGCTACAACCTAAATTGTTGGTAAACTTATATATTGTTTTAGAAATAGCAGAATTACCTAAACTAGCTTTTCCGGTAAAAAATGGAGAAAATAAACATATTAAAAGCTTTTGGGGAAACGAAAGGGATGGTGGTGTTAGAAACCATGAAGGGATTGATATTTTTAGCAAAAGAAACACACCTATTTTGGCAGTGGCAGATGGCGATATAACAAGGGTACAAGTCACTAATTTAGGCGGTAAAGTAGTTTGGCAAAGATTAGGTTTTTATGGTCTTTCTATCTATTATGCTCATTTGGATAGCCAACTGGTAAATAGCGGACAATCTGTAATTAAAGGAGATGTTTTAGGCTTTATGGGTAACACAGGCAATGCTAAAACCACTGCACCTCATTTACATTTTGGTATTTATACTAAAGGAGGTGCAATTGATCCTTTAAATTACATTTATAAAAGAGATAGTACGGCTAATAAAGTTAAATCTGATGTCAAATATCTGGGAGAAGAGGTGATGTTGGCAAGTGATAATTTTGTTATTCCTATAAATATTTTATCGGTTTCAACGGAAGGTGTTACATTTAAAAATAGTGAAGGAAAGCCAACTTATCTATCTAGTTTAAAGGGTATTAATCCTAAAATTAATAAAACAATCAATATAGATGATGCTTTTATTTTGGATGCTCCTGAAACTTCTGCAATCCCAACTGCAAAGTTTGATAAAAAATTAGCTTATAAAGTTTTAGGCTATAATGGCGATTTTTTTTATATCTCACAGAATAATAACAAAGGCTGGGTAAAGGTTAACTAAGGAAAGGTTTTATTTTATCTAAAGCAAAATTTAGCTGTTCTTCCTCAGTTAAATTTGTATTGTCTAAAATAATTGCATCTTCTGCTCTTATTAACGGACTTTCTTGCCTTGTGGTAT
>JACMNZ010000241.1 GCA_014378285.1 Pseudopedobacter sp. | reverse complement strand
TGCCAATATCTTAAACCTTGCCTTAAAATTGCTTTCATCTTCAATCAAAAATAGAAATTTTCTGTACTTTCGCCACATTATGGAAACTGTTGTTAGCGGAATTAGGAGTACCGGAAAATTACACTTAGGGAATTACTATGGGGCAGTAAGCAATTTTGTGAAAATGCAAAATGAATATAACTGCTTCTTTTTTATAGCAGATTATCACTCATTAACTACGCATCCAACTCCTCAAGATTTACATGGCAACATTAAGCAAGTTTTGATAGAGTATTTGGCAGCTGGTTTAGACCCAGAAAAAACCACTTTATACATCCAGTCTGATGTCCCAGAAATTGCAGAACTTTATTTATATATGAATATGAATGCTTACGTTGGCGAATTGGAACGTAGCGCATCTTTTAAAGATAAAATCAGGTCAAATCCTGATAATGTGAATGCTGGTTTATTGACTTATCCAGTTTTGATGGCTGCCGATATTTTAATTCACCACGCCACAAAAGTACCTGTAGGGAAAGATCAAGAGCAACATTTAGAGATGAGCCGTACATTTGGCAATCGTTTTAATCATCTATATAAAACGGATTACTTTAAAGAACCTTATGCTTTTAATTATTCTAATGAACTGATTAAAATTCCTGGTTTAGATGGGAAAGGTAAAATGGGAAAATCTGAAGGTGAGATGAATGCTGTTTACCTTTCAGATTCGCCTGAAATAATCAGAAAAAAGGTAATGAGAGCTGTTACAGATTCTGGTCCTATTGAAGAAAATCAAGTAAAACCCCAAGAAATACAAAATCTTTTTGATTTAATGAAAGTTGTTTCTTCTGCTGATACTTTAACCCATTTTGATGATCTTTACAACAAATGCCAAATTAAATATGGCGATTTTAAGAAAGCTTTGGCAGAAGATATGATCATTGCCACACAACCTATCAGAGAAAAGATTGAAGATATATCAAATGATAGCAAGTTGTTAAGGCAGGTAGCAAAACACGGTGCAATAAAAGCTAGAGAAAGCGCTCAAAAAACAATTAAAGAAGTTAGGGAAATAATTGGCTTTAAATCTTTTTAATAATTAGATTTAAAATCTCATCATCAAGATAAAATTATGCATATAGCAATTGTAGGAAATATAGGGGCAGGAAAAACAACGCTTACCGAATTATTAGCTAAAAATTACGGCTGGGAAGCCATGTATGAAGCAGTTGATCAAAACCCTTATTTAGAAGATTTTTACAGCGATATGAAAAGATGGAGTTTTAACCTCCAAATCTATTTCTTAAACAGTCGTTTTCAACAGATAAGGGAAATTCAAAAAGGAAATAAAGACATTATCCAAGATCGGACCATTTATGAGGATGCGCATATTTTTGCTGAAAACCTCCACGAAATGGGATTGATGACCACTCGCGACCATGATAATTATCGGGCAATTTTTGAAAATATCACTTCTTATATCAATCCTCCCCATTTATTAATTTACTTAAAAGCATCGGTTCCTACTTTAGTAGAAAATATCCAACGCAGGGGTAGAGAATATGAGGCAGGCATCAGAATTGATTACCTCCAAAAATTAAACGAGAAATATACTAAGTGGATAAATAGTTATAACGAAGGTAAATTATTAATTTTAGATAAAGATAAATTAGATTTTGCAAATAATCCTGAAGATTTAGGTTTTGTGATTGATAGTATAGAAAGAGAGATAAACGGATTGTTTTAAAACATTATAGATGAAGATACTGGGAATAATACCGGCAAGGTATGATTCAATACGGTTTTCTGGTAAACCCTTAATTGATCTTGCTGGAAAAAGCATGATCCAAAGGGTTTATGAGCAAGCAAAAAAAGCGTCGTCTTTAGCAGAAGTAGTTGTGGCTACAGATGATGAACGGATTTTCAATGCTGTAAAAGCATTTAAAGGAAATGTCATCATGACTGCCTCAAACCATAAAAGCGGCACAGACCGTTGTGCAGAAGTTTGTAAAAAAATGATCGGTTACGATGCCATCATCAATATACAAGGAGACGAACCGTTAATTGATCCAAAACAAATTAATTTATTGGCCAGTTGCTTTAATGATATTTCTACAGAATTGGCCACTTTGGTCAAGAAAATTGAAACCGATGAGGAGCTTTTCAATCAAAATACACCAAAAGTTATCATCAATAAAGATTTAGAAGCAATTTATTTTAGTCGGCAGGTTATTCCCTTTGTTAAAGGAGTAGCACCTACGCAACTTTTAAAAACGCATATTTTCTATAAACATATAGGCATCTATGGCTATCGTACAACAACTCTTGGCATTATCTCAAAATTAAAATTAGGAAACCTAGAGCTGTCAGAACAATTAGAACAATTGCGTTGGATTGAAAACGGTTATAAAGTAAAAGTTGCCATCACAAAAAGCGAAAGCTTGGCTATAGATGTGCCAGAAGATGTAGCGAAAGTTTTAGAGGTTTTAAATAAATCATAGCAAATTATTTCTATTCATAATGAAATTGTTATTATCCATTATTATTTGGGCGTTTTAACGGGCTTTACGCTAAATCTTTTTTGCAGAAAAAGCAAAAAAGGATATCGCTTCAATCCCTAACGCAACATAAAAGTCGACAAATCAAACTCTCCAAAATCATTTTAATAGCGCAAATAAACTATTAACGTAATCGTATATTATTGGTATAATAATGGCTTATTATTAATGTCAAAACATTCCAAATAACCTCACAAATCATAAATGGATTTTATAGACTATTATAAAACTTTAGGAATCGATAAATCAGCTACGGAAGGAGATATAAAAAAGGCTTATCGCAAGATGGCTCGTAAATTTCATCCAGATGTAAACCCTAATGATAAGGCAGCTGAAATAAAGTTTAAGGAAGTAAACGAGGCAAACGAAGTTTTGAGCAATCCGGAAAATCGCAAGAAATACGATAAATATGGTAAAGATTGGAAACATGCTGACCAATATGAGCAAGCTGGTAGACAACAAGGCTACGGAGGTGGTGGAAACCAACAACAAAATCCATTTGGGCAAAGCTATCAAGGAGGTGGCAATCAAGAATCAGATTTCTCTGATTTCTTCGGCTCTATGTTTGGTGGCGCCGGTGGCAGAAGAGGTAATCCATCTAAATTTAGAGGACAGGATTTTAATGCAGAATTAAAACTTAACCTAACTGAAGTTTATAAAACCGATAAACGTACATTAACAGTAAACGGAAAAAACATTAGGCTTACCATTCCAGCGGGCGTTTCCGACGGGCAAGAGATAAAAATTAAAGGTTACGGTGCAGATGGAGTTAACGGTGGCCCAAAAGGTGATTTAAACATTAAGTTTAATATTACAAATGATACTTTATTTGTAAGAGATGGCAAAAATCTTTACAAAACCCTGGATATAAATTTATATACTGCTTTATTAGGTGGTACGATTACCGTTGATACCATGAATGGACAGGTTAAATTGAAGGTAGCCGCAGAAACACAAAATGGAGTAAAAGTTAAATTAAAAGGAAAAGGATTTCCTGTTTACAAAAAAGAAGATGAATTTGGAGATTTATACCTTACCTATCAAATCATTTTACCTAAGGATTTAACCGACCAAGAAAAAGATTTATTTGTACAACTTTCTAAACTCAAAACATCATGACCAAAGAAAACTATATTCCCGTAGCAACTTTATGCACCTTTTATAAAGTGGAAATGTCTTTGATACAAGATTTAGACGATAATGGATTGATAAAAATTATCCAAATTGAAAACGCCCCATTTATACATGAAGACTTGATTTCACCCTTAGAAAAAATGCTTCGCTTAAATCAAGATTTACATATCAACGCCTCTGGGATTGATACTATTTTTAATCTTTTAAACAGATTTGAGGACATGCAAAAGGAAATGAAAACTTTAAGGAGTAGATTGAGAATTTATGAAAATCAATAAAAAAGCATTGAAGTTATCACTCTTCAATGCTTTTTATTATTAACTGCTTTTGAGCTAAGGATTGAAACGACATCCTAACCAGCGGTTGGGCAGGCTTTTTTGACAAAAAGATAAATCTGCCAGTTGGCGTACTGTTAAATCGCCCAAATTATATATTTAATTAGCCGCAAATTCTATTGGCGTTAATAAAGTACCTTGAGAATATTTCTCTGCATGTTGGCTTTCATCCAAACCTAACTCTTCTTCTTCTGAACTAACACGTATAGGATCGATAAAATTTACCAGCTTGAAAATAGCGTAGGAAACAGTAAAACTATAAATTGCTGTTATCGTTAATGTCTTCAATTGAATTAAAAAGAAATCTACATTCCCAAAAAATAATCCATCATTTCCAGCAGGATTAATCAATTTTGAAGCAAAGATACCCGTCATTAAAACTCCAACCATACCTCCAATACCATGGCAAGGAAAAACATCTAAAGTATCATCTAAGCTAGATTTTGATTTTATAGAAACTGCAATATTTGAGATTAATGAAGCAATTGTCCCGATAAATATACTATGAGGGATGCTTACATAACCTGCTGCCGGGGTAATAGCTACTAGACCAACAACTGCACCTATACAAAAACCTAAAACAGAAGGCTTTTTACCTCTTACTACATCAAAAAACATCCACATTACACCTGCTGCTGCTGCTGCTGTATTGGTGGTTGCAAATGCAGAAACTGCTAATCCGTTTGCAGATAATGCTGAACCGGCATTAAAACCAAACCATCCAAACCATAACAATCCTGTACCAATTAAAACATAAGGGATATTAGAAGGTGGAATTTCTTGGTGATCTAAATGCACTTTTCTGCGTTTTAAAACCATTGCTCCTGCCAATGCCGCACAACCTGCCGAAATATGAACAACGGTTCCACCTGCAAAATCTAAAGCTCCTAATTGAAAAAGAAATCCATCTGGATGCCATGTCCAATGGGCTAAAGGCGCATAAACGAAAATACTGAACAATACAGTAAATAATATATAAGATGTAAATTTTATACGCTCTGCAACCGCTCCTACAACTAAACCTGGAGTTATTACAGCAAACATTAATTGAAAAAAAGCAAATAAAGTTCTTGGGATTGTTGGCGCTAATGACCAAGGTCCTTCAGAGGCAACATCTTTAAAAAATAAATGGGTTAAAGGGTTTCCAATAAATCCATGAAAATCTTCCCCAAAGCATAAACTATAACCAACAACAATCCAAAGTACACCAACTACACCAGTTGCCACCACACTTTTTATCATAGTTGATAAAATGTTTTTACGATGAACCATACCTCCGTAAAAAAAAGCTAACCCGGGAGTCATGATGAAAACAAGGGCTGTGCAAATTATTATAAAAGTAATATCAGCTTGATTGTATTTACTTTCATCTGCAAAGTTTGGCAGCACTTTAATAAATAGTGCTGAAATAGAAATTGCCAAAAATATTATAAATGGCAAGTACCTTTTTAATGGTTTAGTGTTCATTTTGATAAATAAGTTTAAATTTTAAACAATTATCCTAAATAAAATTGACTTTTTAACTATTTTATCAAAAAATAATACTAAAAATCATATTATTTAGCCTATAAATTTGATAAAACAGCAAATAGTAAAATTTATTACTACAATTTATCAGTATTTATAACAAAAGATATACTTAAACAATAACATAATTACATTGTTAGCTACTTTATGAAATCTTACACTATACACTTTACTCAAAAAATGCCAATTAGCTTAGAAAAAGCTTGGGATTTTTTCTCGTCGCCACTAAATTTAGCTAAGATTACACCTAAAAGTATGTCGTTTATAGTAACTTCTGATTACACAGAAAAAACTAAAATGTACGAGGGAATGCTTATTACTTATAAGGTTGCCCCACTTTTAGGGATAAAAATGAATTGGATGACAGAGATAACAACAGTAAGGGAACATCAATATTTTATAGATGAACAAAGATTTGGTCCTTTTAAATTTTGGCACCACGAACATCATTTTGAAGAAATTGATGGCGGTGTTTTAATGACTGATAAATTGACTTATGGAATTCCTTTTGGGGTTATTGGACAATTAGCCAACGTAATTATCGTTGCTAAACAAACTCAAGAAATTTTTGATTACAGGGTTAAAGCTGTTGATGAGATGTTTGGGAAATATAAGTGATAGGTTTTAGGTGATAAGTTGTAAGTCTTGAGAGTTAATTAAGGGCTGTAAATTATCGATATAAAAATAATAGGATTTGGAATCTAGGTCTCAATTACTATTTAAAACATATTAGCTAACGCTTAAAAAATAATTTCTAAAACTTAAAACTTAAAACTTTACTTCCCTGCACAATTCCTTTTCTTTCAATTTCATTATCAATAAAAGTTTGAATTTCTGATTTTCTTAATCCCCATTTGGGTGCGATGAGCATCTCTAAATCTGAAATACCAAACAAACGTTGGATAACTACATCAGGGCGAACTAACGGTAAAAGTTCACAAAGAAAATCGGCATATTCTTGTAAAGAAAATAATTTGAAAGGGTCTTTTTTATATTTCGCTCCCATTATAGAACCCTCTACAATGTGTAAATGATGAAATTTTACAAAACTGATTTGGGGAAAACGATTTATTTCATCAGCGTAAGCCAACATCATTTCTTTAGTTTCTCCTGGTAAACCAAAAATGGTATGCACACAAATATCCAATTTAGAATTTGTCAACAAACCCATCACATCCACAAATTCATCATGAGAGCACCCTCTATTTATTTGCGAAAGAGTTTGATTATAAATGGATTCCATCCCCATTTCTAAATCTACATCTACCCTATCGGTATAACTTTCTAACAAAGCTATTTTTTCGGCATCAATACAATCTGGCCTGGTACCAACAGATAAACCTACAACATTGGTCATATCCACACTTAAAGCTTCATCATACATCATTTTTAGATAATGAACTGGCGCATAAGTGTTGGTATTTGGCTGAAAATAAATGATGAATTTTTCTGCCTTATAATGTTTCCGAGCCCTTTCCATACCAAATTCTATTTGTTCTTTCATAGAATTCATGTTTCGGGAAGTTGGTGTAAAAGAATCTACATTACAATAAGTGCAACCGCCATAGCCTTTAGAGCCATCACGATTAGGGCAGGTAAAGCCGCCATCTACAATAACTTTGTAAACTCGCTTAACTTTATACTTGTTTTTTAAGTAGGCACTATAATAATTATAATTCTTTTCGCCGAAGGCTAATGCTTTTTCCAATGTCAAATGATATTTTTGCAAAGATACGAATTGATAATCAATCTAAAATTGTGGTGAGATGCTGAGAATATATTACAAGAAAAATACCCGTTTAGCAAAAGAATCTGATGTAGAAATTTTAAAAAAAATCCCTATAGAAGATATGGTTTGGATTGATTTGCAAAACCCTACAGTTGAGGAAAAAGCTACAATAGAGACTCATTTCGATATAAAATATTCATCAGAAGAGGAATCGCAAGAGATTGAAAGTTCATCACGCTTTAGCGAAATGGATAATGAAATCATCATCAATTCTAATTTTTTATCCGTTAAAGAAAATAGCTTTGATTATTATCCTGTATCTATTATCTTAGAAAAAGGGATTATGTTTTCTTATAGGGATGCAGATTTAAAAACTTTTGAAGAAGCGGTTAAAAAGATAAAGGCTAATCCAACTTTATATATTAATGGTTATCAGATACTTTCTACAATTTTAGAGACTTGTATTGATCAAGATGCAGATTTAATTGAAAACATTGCTAAAGAAATTGCAGAGCTAAATAAAAGTTTAAGAGCAACTAATGAGCGTGTAGATGAAGATGATTTATTGAAAATATCATCCCTACAAAATGATAATATGATGTTACGTGAAAACATCATCGATAAACAAAGGCTACTTTCTTCTTTAATAAAATCATCGGTTTTCCCTCCAAAATATATGAGTGTTTTAAAAATCATGATCAAGGATATTAGCTCGCTTTTAGAACATAATAAATTTGCTTTTGAAAGACTAGAATACCTACAAGACACTTTTATGGGTTTAATCAACATCGATCAAAATAGAATTATTAAAATCTTTACAGTAGCAACAGTAGCATTTATGCCACC
>JACMNZ010000240.1 GCA_014378285.1 Pseudopedobacter sp. | reverse complement strand
TCTTTGTATGACGTAACCTGTATCTCTTGCAGAGCTAAAAACAAGTTTGTTACCATAAAAAGCACTGCCATAATCGGAATATTTTGAGTTGATTCCAGCATCTTCAACGGTAAATCTGCCTGAATTTGCTTTGATTTGGTCGAGATAATTTTTGTTATTGTGAAAAAGTTTTCCTCTAGTATCATTAACTGCTTTTTGATGGAAAATTTCCAACATTTCATTTGCTTTATTATATTGACCAATGGATTTAAGGGATTGAGCATATCTATAGCAATATTCCGATTCTTGGTCTTGATTCATAGTAAATAGTTCACTATACCATTTGGCTGCCTTATCCAGCTCTCCATTGAAGTAATAGGAATTACCTAATTTCTGAAATAAATCTTCTGATTTGTATCCATTTTCAGCCAATCTTTCATAGGTACTGACTACTTTTATATAGGAAAGATTATCGTATTTTTTATCAGCATCAGCAGTTTTCAATTTTTGGGCAGAACTATTAAAGGAAACAACACTTAACAGCATTATGTAAAAAAGTATACCATTTTTCATTGATGTAAAATTTATTTTGTTAGTAGTCCTCTAGGTCTCGCTTGAGCGAACGAATTCCTATTTGGCGATTTCTTAATAATTAATTTTAAAAAAATCTAGGAGTTGTAATTTTGTTAGTATTTTTAACTATTTCATAGCGCAGGAAAATTTCGTGCGAACCAGAATTATAGTTAACTAAACTGGTAGTCTCTCTATCATAACCATAGCCGATATATAAACCATCAGACACTTGGAAACCTACCAAAGCGCTCAGAGCAGCACTCCATCTGTATGCAACACCCACTGTAAATTTATTAATAAACATAAAATTACCTGATATATCTACTTGAAGTGGAGCGCCTTCTACTACTTTAGTTAAAAACGAAGGCTTAAACTTAACCATATCATTCAAATCAAACACATAACCACCAATGAGGTAATAAGCCATTGTTTCCTTATATATTTTGATTTCATTATCATTATAACGCTGTGTCTCAATAAAATTAGGGATTGATAAGCCTATGTACGAATTGTCAGAATGCCAATAAACGCCTGCACCAATATTAGGAGAAAATTTACTATAATTTTGTAAAGTAGGATCAAGAACAACAGTAGTTAACTTGGTAGCATCCAAATCAAACAAATTGGCTGTGGCTTTTAAACCAATGGACAACTTCCATGTATCCGAAGTAGGGATGGTATAAGACAAATCTGCTGAAATTGTATTTTCTGTAGTTGGGCCTAATTTATCGTTAATTACGGATACTCCCAGTCCTAAATTAGAATTATTTAATGGCGTATTAATTGAAACTGTGCTAGTAACTGGGGCACCTTCAAATCCGACCCATTGGGTTCTGTACAAAGCAAACATACTCAACGCTCCCCGAGAACCAGCATATGCAGGATTGACATTGATTGTGTTATACATATACTGTGTATATTGAGCATCTTGTTGCGCATAACTTAGCAGTCCTGTAAACAGCAAAGAGAATAGTACTATTCTTGTCTTCATAGTTTTTAATTTTATAGTGCACCAGAATTTTTACTGTTGCTCAACCTTTTAATATTATCTGCCTAAATATAAATAACCTGCTTTTTGTACTCCGTTGTCACTAAAAGCAACATATTTCATAACATAATAGTAAGTCCATCTAGCAAACTTTCGGACTGTTTTGCAGCTGCTATTTCTATAGTAATTGCAGGTACGTTTACTGTATTAATCACCGTAAAATTATACCTAATAGTTTCTCAAAATGTAACAAAACCAGCTCCATTTTTATCTACAGCAGTGGCGGTTTAAATCACTGCCATTGATAGTATTTCCTGTAAAAATTTAACCTTTACAATTGTTGCATCACAATTACTTCGATTATATTTGTGACAAATATAATAAATAATTTTATATGTTACTGCTGCTGTTTCTGCGGTATGCCTTAGATATAAAAAACACCGTTTAGCAACACAACAGATTGTACGATTTTCAAAATAAACAGTTCAAGGATTCTAAAAGGGTATAGGTCTATTACTAATCGCTTTTTGTATTTTTGCAAGAAATCCATTTCTATGAAATCCTTTTTCTACACCTATCGGAAATTCT
>JACMNZ010000239.1 GCA_014378285.1 Pseudopedobacter sp. | reverse complement strand
GCATTTTCACATTTATCCCAAAGTGTTGGATCTGTTAAAGTAGTACCACGTCCGCCTGCTTTTGCACTGGTTACTATACCATTTTTATCAACCCTAATTTCTACAACAATTTTACCAGATTTTTGTCCATCATCTTTTATAGAAGGAAGATTAACAAATCTTCTGCTTGACAGTGAAAGCGCAACACCTCCGTTTCCAGAACCTGTTCCGTTGTAATTATCGCTCAAGGGATCTCCTTCTGGTTTACCTTGGTTTCCGGCAACATTTCCGTTTCCATCTCCCGCTCCCGTCCCCTTGTTTTTGTTTCCTTTATAAAGTGCGTTTTGATTGATAGCTGGCACTTTTGGTTTATCTTCAGTTTTTTGAGTAGGAGCTGTTTTAGTGGCATTAGCTTTAGTATTTAAACTAACTGCATCAGAATTATCATCTGTTACAATATTGTTATCAGAATTTGCGACTTGGTTATTTTGAGTGACTTCCTCGTTTGGTGTAATCTTATCTGGCGCTTTACCGTTCGCATTTGGATCAACAGAAGGTTCTTCAACACTCATGTAATCATTTCCCATTCCTTGATCAGAAGTACCATAATTAACAATAATACCTCCAACTCCAACTTCTTCAGGAATCTCGGCTTTGCTCACGATGTAAAAAATGCTTAATAATAATAAAGCCACTAAAATCCCTACCGAAATAGCAATTGCTTTTGGATAATTAT
The DNA here is from genome assembly GCA_014378285.1 of Pseudopedobacter sp. Taxonomy (GTDB): domain Bacteria; phylum Bacteroidota; class Bacteroidia; order Sphingobacteriales; family Sphingobacteriaceae; genus Pseudopedobacter. The sequence goes on along the minus strand of JACMNZ010000239.1, from coordinate 3,828 downwards.
TATCAGGATTTTTTTGGTTTAACGCAATCATTTTTGAGGTTCTGTTGCCAGTACTAATTTGATTTTAAGCTTATTAGCAATATCGGTTAGGCTTACCACATTTTGTATGGCTATACTATTATCTGCATAAAGAATAACGGTTAAATCTGGATTTGCTTGTTGATAGGTGGCAATTTTTTGTTCTAAAGCTGCAAAAGGAACTTGCTCTTTCTCTACATAATACTGCAAATCTTTTGTGATAGAAACGTTGATTGTTTTTTGTGGCGATGCTTGACCACTACTAGAACGAGGTAAAAATAATTTAACCACATTAGGATTTACTACTGCCGAAGCTAACAAAAAGAACAGCAGCAAGAAAAACATGATATCGTTTAATGCAGATGTATGTACTTCTACGTGTGGTCTTGCTTTTTTTCTTAAATTCATCGTCCTGGCTCCTCTAATAAATCAATAAACTCAATAGAATCGGTTTCCATTTTTAAAACTACTCTATCTACCATTGCAGTTAAAATATTGTAAAGGATGTAAGCGATGATACCAATAATCAATCCTGATGCGGATGAAATCATCTTCACGTATAAACCGCCAGAAATTGTACCAATTTCAATTACTCCTTTTACAGAAACATCATGAAAGATAGTAATTACACCAATGATCGTTCCTACGAAACCAAGCATGGGCGCTATACCAGCAATTACTCCTAAAATACCAATGTTACTTTCTAGTTTAGAAACCTCTAATCTTCCTACGTTTTCAATAGCTCCTTCAATATCTTTAATCGGGCGGCCAATCCTTAATAATCCTTTTTGCAACATACGCCCAAGAGGAGTATTGCTGCTTTTACAAATAGCTATAGCCGTGTCTAAATTTCCGGTTTTTATGCTGGATTTTACTTGCATAGATAATTGAGATTCATTACGATTGGCTTTTCTGATGGTCAAATATCTTTCAAAAAATATGACTAGTGCCAATAGCGCTAAAATGGCTAATGGTATCATTACCCAACCCCCTTTGGTTAGTAATTCAAATAAGCTCAATTCTTGATTTGGCGTGGCTTGTAAAGCTGATATTGCGTTGCTAGCTGTATCAGCTAGTGGTTGTAAAGCAGTTGTGTCTTGTAAAAACATTATTTATATTATTTTAAAATTTTATAAGCTTTTTTATAAGCTTCTGGATTAATCTCTTTTCTTATTCTCTGTAATTCTTTTTCTGCTTCTGCATCATTATAAAGCGTTGCACCACTAATTTTTATCATTGGTCCGTCCTTATCATCTAAAATGTACGCATTGATTTCGTAGCTTTTTAATTGCCTTACCCTTTCTTTTGCCTCATCTTTAGACATGTATAAACCAATGATGATTTCATACCTAAAATCACCTTTTTTAGGGACAACTTTACTATTTACAGAAATATCTGTAGAATCTCTTGGTTTTTCAACATCAAAACCTTGGGCTTTCAACTTGTTCTCAATATCGTCTGTTCCTTTACTGTTATATATGGAATCTGCTTTTTGGAGATCTTGCTTATTTGCCTGTACTACTGCTGGATCTGTGGTTTTTTTAGGATTGATATTAAAATTAGTGGTTTGAATATTGTTAATCATGTTTTTGTAAAAGTCTGGTTTTGCAAAATATAATCCAATAGCAGCAGCAATTATGGCAACTGCCAAAATCATCAAAACCATACTTGTTATACTTCTTTTTTCCCTTTCTTCAACATAATCTGAAGACATAGCCGTACTCAAAGCTTGTTGCGCTAAGCTATAAGTTTCAACTTCAATTCCTATTAAAGCAGGAGATTGGGTGTCAATAGAAGGTAATCCAAAAAAAGACTTGTTCAAAGCCGCAGATTCAGCAGAATCTAACGTCAACTTTCCATCTTGTGACGATAATTTACCTATCCCGTTTATCTCTAAATCATCTGTTTTTAAGGCATTTTTTATATCCCGTACATATTCATCTAAAATGGCATAAGCAGAAGTAAGTGACGTTTCACTTTTTTGGCTGATTAGATGTACTAATTTATCATCATGTAAATAATCTGTAGAAAAATTTATTTTGTTGGATGGTGGATAATAAGTCTTAGTATCATCATCATAAAAACCAGTCGCTCTTTTTTTAAAGAACTTACCTAAACCAGGTACAATCACTTGGTCTTTTTGAGTTAATAACGATAAAAAGTAAGGCGAAATATCCATTTAGGGTAAATGTAATTATTTAGTGTTATTGAAAAAAAGAAAACTAAAATCCATAACGTAAGCCGCCAAAAATATTAATTCCATAATTAGGATAGTAAGGCAATCTTTCATACTCGTTACCTAAAATATTGTTTACTCTAAAAAATCCGGATATCTGTTTATTGTATTGATATTCTGCTCCAATACTTATATCGGCGAAAGCCTTGATGGCTTTTACCGACGTAACAATAGTTGGAGTTGGCGGGGCAGGAGTAACTATTGGTGCAAAATCAAAAATCTTCGCCTTGGTTTCTCCTTGGAAAAGTAAATCACCAGAAAGTTTTACCTTATCAACAATTTTTAATGAAGCAGTAGATGTTAAAATAAAGCTTGGTCTTAACCAAGCAAACTGCTCCGTTTTAGTATCATATTGTTTGATCTGTACCCTGCTATCCAATTTAAAATCTTCAGAAAAGCTCACATTTAATTCGCCATCAAAACCAAGAATATTGGTATTTCCTGCAAAATAGGCTACATTAAATTTTTGTTTTTTATTGATATCGTTAACATAGTAACTTAAATCTGAAACTGTTTGGTAATTTACCATCGCCTTATAACCAATGTTTGGAGCAACAGTACCTCTAATACCACCAGCAAAATCAATTTTATTAACGCTATTTCTAAGGTTTACATTTTCATTGAGGTAAGGATTTATATCTGTCAAATCTTTAATTAAAATTTTATCAACATCACCACCCAAATTACCAAATATGGTTAAGTAATTTTTAATCAGCATAAAATCTAAACTGGCAGCTGGAAAAATATTTATTCTTTGATTTGCACCAAATTCATTTACGTAGTTAATCCCTCCGGTAAATCTAAATCTATCTGTTTTAAATTGGATATATGGATTAAGCTTATACAAATTGTTGTTAAAACTGTAAGATAAATCCTTGCTGGTAGTAACATCAATTGTAGCATTTGCTCCTAAATGAAACTTATTCAAATCTTTACCTAAGCCACCAGAAATAATTACAGAAGTTTCCCTTGCTTCAAAGGCGTTGCTAAAAATGGACCCATTTATTTTTGCAGCATAATCAAAATTAGTTTCTTCATCAGCATCATTTCTGTTGAAAACCACACCTTCTGCTTCAAAATAACCAAATTTTTGTTTATCTGGATTTGTATTTGTGAATGTGCCTTGAGGGTCCTGACCATAGAAATAAGTATTAGTTCTATCGTAGCTTAGTTTACCTTCTAAAATTACGGCATCACCAATGCTTCTGCCGTAACCTCCAAAACTTTGTTTACTTATTTTTTGATCGTTCAATTTACCGCTCATCCCTAAGTGATTAAAATTGAAACCAGCTTGTAAAGCCTCATCTTGTCCGGTTGCTATATTCAGTTGAGCTAAATTAGTTCCTAAATTACCAAGTGCTAATTTTGCGAAGTTATTTTTAAGCTCTTCTTGTTTAAGCTTAACCATTTTTTGGGCTTCTAATTCTCTAATGCCGCTATTCAACTCTAGTCTTTTATCCATCAAATTGTAGGTTATTTTTGGATTAAAAGGACTAATATCATTTAAATCGGGACTTCTTCTTATTTTAACGGCATCGGCTAAAACAGGCCTGTAAGACCTAACAACCTCAATC
>JACMNZ010000238.1 GCA_014378285.1 Pseudopedobacter sp. | reverse complement strand
GTTAGTAGAAATTAAATCTGAGATATTAAAAGGCGAGGCTTTAGATAGCGAAAGATTAGAACAAAATAAAGACTATTGTCGTATCACGGTTAAAGATAACGGAATTGGATTTGATCAACAATATGCCGATAAAATTTTTGATCTTTTCCAAAGATTACACACTAGGAATGAATACCAGGGAACCGGGATTGGTTTAGCTGTTTGTAAAAAAATAGTTGATAAACATAACGGCGAAATAATTGTAAGCAGCAAGCAAAACGAAGGAACCTTGTTTGCCATCATATTACCCGTTAAACAATAAAAAGAAATGGAGAAAATTTTTTGGATTGCCGATGATGACGCTGATGACAGAATGATTATAAAAGAGGCCTTTGAGGAAAATAATAATCGCCAAACCTTATCTTTTTTTGAGAATGGAGAAATGGTGCTAGCAAGATTTAAGGAAGGATTAGAAAGCAGTAATTATCCGTCTTTGCTAATTTTAGATTTAAATATGCCAAAGGTTAATGGGTTTGAATTATTGGAAAAAATAAAAAAAAACGATAAAATAAAACATATTCCTATCGTGATTTTATCAACCTCAAAAAATAATATCGATAGAGAAAAAGTGTTAAGCTTGGGTGCCGATGATTTTATTACAAAACCTTTCAGCTTTGATCATATGATAAAGATCACAAAAGAATTAATAGAAAAATACGGCTAATATGAAAACTTATAAAGTATTATTAGTTGATGATGACGAGGACGATTACATCTTAACAAAAGATATTTTTAACGAAATACCCCAAAGGGAAAATTATAAACTAAGCTGGATAAATAATTACGAAGAGGCAATTAACGCCATGTTAAAAAGCCATTATGATATTTATTTGGTTGATTATAGATTAGGAAAATATACTGGCTTAGATTTATTAAACGAAGCCATAAAATCTAATGTTGATGAACCTATTATAATTTTAACCGGAAAAGGCGATTCTAAAGTTGATGAAGAAGCTTTAGAAATAGGTGCTGCAGATTATTTGGTAAAAGACAAAATTGATCCTTTTACTATTGAAAGATCTATAAGGTATGCAGTAAAACATAGATTATCATTAAAAGCATTAAGAGATAGTGAAAAAAAGTTTAGGATAATTTTTGAAAGATCTAAAGAGCCTTTTTTGATTATCGATTCTTTAGGTACAATCAAAGACATCAATAATGCAGGTTTAGCCTTTTTTGGCTACACCAAAGAAGAAATGTTAACAATTAATTCTAACAATCTTTTTAGAAATGGGCAAGATGGAGTTAGGTTTTCAGAAATTATGGACGGCAAAGGAGCTATAAATGATTTTGAGACCGAATTTAAGAGCGGCAACAATTCATTTAGAAAAGTTTCTATTTCTGCCTTTTTACAAATAGATCAACACGCAACAGAAGAGTTATACTACTGCATCATTCATGATATTACCGATTTAAAGAAAGTAGACAAAGAATATATAAACGCCGAAAAAGCCGCTTTAATAGAACGTATTGCAAAAAGTTTAGCTAATGAGATTACTAACCCATTATCTAATATTAATTTATCTATAGAACAATTAAAATCAGAGATTAAACCAGATAAAGAGGACGCAAAAGTTTATATTGATATTATCCAAAGCAATTTTGAACGTATCAATCTCTTGATTTCAGATTTTATAACCTCCACTCAATCTATAGATCTAAACATACAAGCAAGATCTTTAAATATACTTTTAGATGAAAGTTTAGAACAACTATCAAAAGAATTAAATCAGAACAACATCACTTTAAATAAAAATTTTAATCAAACAGATTTATTTGTTGATGTTGATTATGATAAAATGGTCAATACTTTTTACCATATCATAGAGAATGCAATTGCCGCAAAATCCTCTAAAATAACTATTGAAGTAATTTATGAAAATGAATCTGCGATTGTTTTTATAAAAGATAACGGCGAAGGTATTGATACACAAAATCAAGAAAAAATATTTGAACCGTTTTTCACAACCAAACAAAAAAACATGGGTCTAGGCCTTACAAACGCTCAAAAAAACATCCTAAACCATAGGGGTAAATTATTGGTAGATTCTGCAAAAAATGAAGGCACAACCTTTAAAATTATTTTGCCCATCAGCAACCAATCTACCTTATGGGATTAAACAAAATTTTATTGCGTTTTTATGTCGATAAGAAAAAAAGCTAAAGTTTAGAATTAAGGCTAAATAATAGTTTTAGTTTTTTATTATAACGAGCTTTGCCCAGCTAAAACGTTTCAAGTATTTCACAATACATTGTACAGCCCATTAATTTAGATTTATTGTCTACCATTTACAACCGAGTGAAGCTTAACTAGTATGGTCAACTACTACTTTCCATCCATCTTTAAATTTTTCAACTAATAAGGTGAAATATCCTTGTGGCTCGTCTTTTTCTCTTTTCAAATGCCAGCTACCCAATACTAAAGCATG
>JACMNZ010000237.1 GCA_014378285.1 Pseudopedobacter sp. | reverse complement strand
GAAATTACAATTGGTAATAAATCTGGCTCTGGGAAATAACGATAATCGTTTGCCATTTCTTTAGAGCGTAAAGGCGATGTTTTTCCTGTTAGGGTATCAAAATTTAAAGTATTTTGCGTAATGGTTTTACCATTGATTACTAAATTAATTTGTCTTTCTATCTCATGTTCAATTGCTTTTTGAACATTTTTAATAGAGTTTAAATTCTTTACCTCGCAACGGTTGCCAAGTTTGGTATCTCCTTTTAACCGGATAGAAATATTTGCATCGCAACGCATACTCCCTTCTTCCATATTGCCATCACAAATATCAAGATAGCGTACCAATTTTCTTAATTCAGATAAATATGCAGCCGCTTCCTCTCCAGAAGTTATCATTGGCTCGGTTACAACCTCTAATAAAGGCACTCCTGCCCTATTTAAGTCTATATAAGAATATTCGTCATCTAAATCGTGATTACTTTTACCAGCATCTTCTTCTATATGAATTCGATTCAGGATAATATTCTTCTCCACCCCATTATCTAGTCTTATTTTAAGTTTACCTCCAACACAAATAGGACGATTGTCTTGAGTGATTTGATAGCCTTTGGGTAAATCCGCATAGAAATAATTTTTCCTATCAAAAAAATTATATTGATTAATTTCACAATCTATAGCAAGACCTAGTTTTGTTGCATAAGCAATTATCTTCTTGTTACAAACAGGTAATGCACCTGGCAAGCCTAAAGAAACGGCGCTTATATTTTGATTGGGTTCACTGCCAAAACTTGCAGAGTCAGAACAAAACGCTTTAGAATTTGTAGATAATTGAACGTGAACTTCTAAACCAATAACAGCCTCATATTGTTCAAATTCTTTTAAATTAAGCTTCATTAAATAATAATTTTTTTATTGATAGGCGTTTTTTATTGTGATTTTCAAATATAAATGAATTAGTTACAATTCATTAAACAAAACAAAATATTATCAAATTGTTAAATTATAATTCTTTTCATATCAGTTTTTTTAACTCTTTTAAAATAAAATCGAGTTAAAAACATTTTTTACCCAATAAAATGATTTTTAAAAATCTAAAAACAAACATAGTTTATCTGTTTAATGTTGAATTAATAAAATATTTAGGATATTTAACACCTTATGAAAGTAAGTGCAAATATATTAAAATGGATGCTTAGATTTTATCCTCCATTGTTTTTTCAAAGAATTTGGATTATAAAATTTGCAGAAGATTTTACCAGCGTAGAAGTAAAAATAAATAAGAGTTTATTTAATATTAATTATAATAAATCAATATTTGGAGGTACCATATTTAGTGCGTCAGACCCGTTTTATGCCCTTTTATTTGATCAAATATTGCGCTTACATGGTTTTAAAACTAGGGTTTGGTTAAAAAGTGCATCCATACAATACTTAAAACCGGGGCATGGAGACTTATATTTTAAAATATCAATTAGCCCAGCAGAAATTGAGGAAGCCATTAAAACTTTAAAAGAAGGTGAAAAATTTATTAAGGCCTATCCAATAGAAATATTTAATAAAAAAGGAGAACTCTGTGCTTTGGTAAGTAATGAAGTTTATGTGAGAAACCGCTATCAGGGAGAAGAAAATACAGTATCATATTAAATGCGAACTATTATTAACGAATCTGTTTACTTAAAAAAAGGTTACAAGGTAGATACTAACAAAGCCTTGCTTAACTTAGATTATATCTTTAATTTTTTAACACAAGATTCTTATTGGGGAAAAGCATTGCCAAGAAAAAATTTTGAAACATCTATTCAAGAATCAATTTGTTTTGGAGTTTATTTTGATAACAAACAAATTGGTTTTGCAAAAGTAATAAGTGATAAAAGCACATTTGCTTATTTGGCAGATGTTTTTATTGATAAAAATTACCGTGGCTTAGGTTTATCAAAGTTATTATTGCAAACAGTATTTAACCACCCACAATTAATAGGAATTAGAAGATTTCTTTTGGCTACCGCAGATGCTCATCAATTGTATAAAAAATTTGGGTTTGTGGAATTAAGCAACCCTAATTGGTTTTTGGAGAAAATGAAATCTTATGATGAAAGCTAAAATTTATAACCTTAAATTATCTGTTAAAGTTTCAAATCACATTATAAACTGATGTAAATCACATTAGAAAAAATTCTATTTATTAGTTTTGAATGATAATAAATCAAAGAAACATAGAATGGAAATCGCATCATTATATCAAGACTTAGAATACAAGGATGATAAACCTGTAATCAAAGTTTTATTTGAAACCTCCTTTACTAAAGAAATTAGAATTGCTATGAAAAAAGGAACACAAATGAAAGAACATAAAACTTCTTTTCCTATTGTAGTAGAAATTGTAGAAGGTGAAATTAATTTTGGAATCCAAAATCAGATCAAAAATTTAGAAAAAGGAGACTTGATTGCTTTGGAAGTAAGTATTCCGCATAGTTTAGAGGCTATAGAAGATAGTATTGTGAGGTTGACACTTACCAAGAATGATGAAGTAGACAGAG
>JACMNZ010000236.1 GCA_014378285.1 Pseudopedobacter sp. | reverse complement strand
CAAAAAATTCATTACCTCAATCTTGTTTTGTTTGATGTTCATTAACATAAATCTTATTATACTTTATTTTTAATCTTGTATGGTAATAATACAAAATTACATTTATTTAGGAAGCTATAAATTATTTACTTCTTGCTATCTGCAGAATATTTAGTAGTAAATATCTTTTTTTTATTATTTGAATAATATTCCGAACAAACCAAATTTTGCTCCATAAGTTTGAAAAAAAGGGTTTTAATTCAGACGCATAATTATTGTTAAATAAAAAACCCTCCCAAAAATTGGGAGGGTTAATCATCTTATAAATAAACATTATTAGCCTTTGCTTTCATCTGTTGGTTTTGCAGAAACTTCTGCTTCATCATTGCTGAATTTAGCCTTAAGGTCTGCCAATGCACCAAGATCACCGAGCGTTGTTTTTTCTACTTTGGCCTGTATATTTTTTACAGCTTTTTTGGTAGTTTCCACTTCTGCTCTTTTTTCTTTCATTTCTACCTGTCTAACTTCTTCTTTTTCCTGCTCCCATAATCTTGTATGGCTAAGAACAATGCGTTTGTCATTGCGGTCAAATTCAATTACAACAAAGTTTGCAATTTCATCCTGAGCAATAGCTTTTTCATCTTCCTTCGTTAAATGGCGGGTCGGGGCAAAACCTTCAAGACCATATGGAAGTTGCACTACAGCACCTTTATCATCTTTTTTAATTACCGTTCCTTGATGTAAAGATCCCACGGCAAATGTATCTTCAAGGCTGTTCCATGGATCTTCTTCAATTTGCTTATGACCAAGTTGTAGTTTACGTCCTTCTTTATCGATACTCAAAATCATAACTTCTATTTCGTTGCCTACTTTAGTGTATTCATTTGGATTGTTAAAGCGCTTTAACCAACTTAAGTCACTAATGTGTATCATTCCACCAATTCCTGTTGAAAGTTCAACAAACACACCATACGGAGTAATGTTTTTCACAGTACCCATGTGCTTGCTGGCTTCAGGGAAATGATTTTCGATTGTACTCCATGGATCTTCAGTTAATTGCTTAATGGAAAGACTCATTTTGCGTGTATCCTTATCAAGAGTTACCACTTTTGCTGCGTACTCGTCACCAAGTTTAAAGAATTCTTTTGCATTGATTGGTGTGTTAGCCCATGTAATTTCACTTACGTGTACCAAACCTTCCACACCAGGCATAATTTCTAAGAAGGCACCGTAATCTTCTATATTTACAACTTTACCCTTGATAACTTCACCTTCTTTTAAATTCTCTGCAAGGGTATCCCAAGGGTGAGGAGTAAGTTGCTTAAGACCTAAACTGATACGTTTTTTATCATCATCAAAATCCAGAACTACAACATTTAATTTTTGATCCATCTTCAATACTTCTGAAGGATGGTTTATGCGGCCCCAAGAAATATCAGTTATGTAAAGCAAACCATCTAAACCACCAAGATCAAGGAATGCTCCAAAATCAGTGATGTTTTTAATTGTTCCTTCTAGTACCTGACCTTTTTCTAATTTTCCGATTATTTCAGCTCTTTGTGCTTCAATATCACTTTCAATAAGTGCTTTGTGAGATACTACTGCATTTTTAATTGCTTCGTTAATCTTCACAACTTTAAACTCCATTGTTTTACCTACAAACTGATCGTAATCTGTTACAGGTTTCACATCAATTTGAGATCCCGGCAGGAAAGTTT